>NZ_LZKD01000226.1:0-7475 GCF_001668695.1 Mycobacterium sp. E2497 | reverse complement strand
CATCGTCACCGGGCAGAACCTGATTGCCCGCCTCCTCAGCGGGCCGCAGGCGGCCCGCATCGTCACCGGGCAGAACCCGATTGCCCGCCTCCTCAGCGGGCCGCAGGCGGCCCGCATCGTCACCGGGCAGAAGGCACCCAGCAGCCCCGGACATGGTCATCGACCATCCCGGTCGCCTGCATCAGCGCATAGGCGGTGGTCGGCCCGACGAAGCGGAACCCGCGCCGCTTGAGCTCACGCGCCATCGCCTTCGATTCTTCGCTGGCCGAAGGAATCTCGGAGCCGTCAGCGGGCCGGGGACGCGGTTCGGGCGCAAAGGACCACAGCAGCTTCGACAGGTCCGCCGCACTTCCCAGCTCGGCCGCGGCGCGCGCGTTGGCGATAGTCGCGTCGATCTTGGCCCGGTTGCGCACGATGCCCGTATCCGCCATCAGCCGCTGTACGTCGTCTTCGGTGTAGCCGGCGACCCGCTCGAAATCGAACCCGGCGAAAGCCCGCCGGAAGTTCTCCCGCTTGCGCAGGATGATCAGCCACGACAGCCCGCTCTGGAAGGCCTCCAGGCTCATCCGCTCGAACAGCGCCACCCCGTCGTGCACCGGGCGACCCCACTCCTGGTCGTGGTAGTCGCGGTACATCTGGAAATCGGGTCCGGGGCGAATGGCCGCCCAACCACACCGAACCAGCCCGTCATCGCTCACATCTAGTCCAGACGTTCCTCGCGGTCCCCGGGTTCCACGGCCTCGGGCTCGCCTTCGGGTGACGCCGGGGCGTGCACCGCGGCCAGCTCACCGCGCAGCGCCTCGAGCTCGCGGGCCAGCCGGTCCAGCACCCAGTCCACCTCGCTGGTCTTGTATCCGCGCAGCACCTGGGTGAATTTGACGGCGTCGACGTCCGCGCCCGTCACGCCGTAGGCGGGCAACACCGTCGCGGTGGTCCCCCGCGGCAGGGGCGGCAGCTGCTCGCCCCGACCGAACAACAGACTCGCCGCGCCGAACAGCACGATCGCCACCAGCACCAGAACCACCAGGTAGAGCAACACCAATGCCACGCCGTCGATACTGCCCTATGCGGCCGACACCGCGACGAAGCAGCGGGGCCTCAGCGCGGCCGCAGGACCGCCATGGGCGGGCGGTCCGCCAGCGACACCGGCGAAGTGTGCTGGGTGTAGCCGTGAGCATCGGGTCCGTCCGGCCCGACGGCGAAGAACTGCGTCAGCCCGACGCCGGAGTCGGGAACCCCGCAGCGTGAGAGCAGGGTCGCGATGACCTGGCGGCTCATCGCGCCGAGTTCGGCCAGCGGCCGGTTGCGGTGTGCGCGCACACCCAGGTTGACCTGGGCGATCGCGTCGGCGCCGAGCCGGTCGAAGGTGTCCAGCAGCAGGCCTATCTCCACCCCGTAGCCCGGCGCGAACGGCACCGACGTCAGCAGTTCACGGGTGGCCGCGTACTCGCCGCCGAGCGGCTGCAGGATGCCGCCCAGCTCCGGCCGCAGCGCCGCGAGCAGCGGCCGGGCCACCAGCTCGGTGACCCGCCCGCCGCCGGTGGCGCCCGCGGCGCCCCCCACGTCGCCGACCTGCAGCGGCCGCCGGTAGAAGCTCTTGACCAGGTGGATGCCCCGGGAGAGCGGGCCGGTCAGCAGCGGGCCGACCAGCCACGGCACGAACATCGGGTGCGGGTTGATCAGGTCGGAGTCGACGAACACGACGATGTCGCCGCTGGTGGCCGCGAGCGAGCGCCACAGCGCCTCGCCCTTGCCGGGCCGGATGGGCACCTCGGGGAGGGCCTGCTCGCGGCTGACGACGCGGGCCCCGGCGGCGACGGCGCGGATCTCGGTGTCGTCGGTCGAGCCGGAGTCCAGCACGATCAACTCGTCGACCAGCCCGTCTACCAGCGGAGAGATGCTGTCGACGACCGACGCGATGGTTTCTTGCTCGTTGAGCGCCGGCAGCACCACCGAGATGGTGCGCCCCGCCTTCGCTGCCTCGAGTTCGGCGACGGTCCAGGTGGGACGGTTCCAGCTGCGGTCGGCCAGCCAGGTGGCGCCGGGCCGGGCGGACAGCACCGCGCCGGCGGCGAGGTCCCCGGCGACCAGGTCGGATGCCGTCATGCCAGCCCCCTCACCGTGCGCGCCGGCGGGCGAACCCCCTGGATCGACGCCACCATTTCCAGCACGCGCCGGGTCGCGGCGACCTCGTGCACGCGAAACATTCGGGCACCGGCGGCCGCCGCCAGCGCGGTGGCCGCCAGCGTTCCCTCGAGCCGCTCGGTCAATTCCACACCCAAAGTCTCCCCGACGAAGTCCTTGTTACTCAAAGCCATGAGCACCGGCCACCCGGTATTAACAAGATCACCCACGTGACGCAACAGCAGCAGCCCGTGGAAGGTGTTCTTGCCGAAGTCGTGGGCCGGGTCGATCAGCACCCGGTCGCGGGCCACCCCGCGGGCGACCGCGCGTTCGGCGGCGGCGGTGACCTGGCGGATGACGTCGTCGACCACGCCGCGCGTGCTGGTTCCATAGCTCACCCGAAACGGACGCGTGCGGGGCAGCGCGCCGCCGGTGTGCGAGCACACCAGGCCCGCACCGAACTCGGCGGCGACCTCGGCCAAGGCCGGGTCGATGCCGCCCCAGGTGTCGTTGATCAGGTCCGCCCCGGCCGCGCAGGCCACCCTGGCCACCTCGGAGCGCCAGGTGTCGACGCTGATCAACTGGTCCGGGTAGGCGTCGCGCAGCCATTCGATGAAGGGGATCAACCGGGCGATCTCGGTCTGCGCGTCGACCTCCTGGCCCGGTCCGGCCTTGACGCCGCCGACGTCGACGACGTCGGCGCCCTCGGCGACGGCCCGGTGCGCGGCGGCCCGGGCGGCCTCGTCGCTGAAGGTCGCACCCTTGTCGTAGAACGAGTCGGGGGTGCGGTTGACGATCGCCATGATCAGCGGGCGATCGCCGGCGACCGGACGGCCGCACCAGCTGGACTGCACGCGTCTATAGTGCCCGGTCACCGGGTCGCGCGCCGTCCCGGGATCCGGTGTGCGGCCAGGGCGCACACTCAGCCGCGCGGCCGCTTACCGTCGGCCACCTCGTCTGGGTATTCGTCGTAGTACGGCACGTAGCCCTCGTCTCGGCCGGCCAGCACGTACAGCGGATCCTTGATGTCCGATCCGTAGGCCTGCTCGCGCAGCTCCACCTTGCGGCTCTTGAACGTCGTGGTGTGCTCCAGCGAATCGACCACCCGCACGAACAGCGGCAACGCGTAGGCCGGCAGCTGGGAGTACACCGCGCGGGCCAGCGACTTGCCGTCGAACTCCGCGCCGTCGCGCAGCTTGACCGCGGCCATCCCGGCGCGGCCGCCGGTGCGGGGAATCTCGACACCGAAGACCGTGCATTCCTCGACGGACGCGTCGGACGCCAACGCCGCCTCCACCTGCGTGGTGGCGACGTTCTCCCCCTTCCACCGGAAGGTGTCGCCGAGCCGGTCGACGAACGCGGCGTGCCCCATGCCCTGCGGGCTCATCACGTCACCGGAGTTGAACCACACGTCCCCCTCGCGGAAGGCGTTGCGCACCAGCTTCTTTTCGCTCGACTCCTTGTCGGTGTAGCCGTCGAACGGCTGCAAGCGGTTGACCGGGCTGAGCAGCAGGCCGGGCTCCCCGGACGGCACCCGGCGCACGCGTCCGTTGTCGTCGCGCAGCGGAGCCCCGGTGTCGGGGTCGTACTCCACGTAGGCCAGCGGCATCGGGAAGACACCGGTGGTGCGGGGCACGTTGAAGACGTTGATGAACGCGGTGTTGCCCTCGCTGGAGGCGTAGAACTCGCAGACCCGGTCGATGTCGAACCGATCGGTGAACTCGTCCCAGATCTCCGGGCGCAGCCCGTTGCCGGCGATCACCCGCACCTGGTGCGCGCGGTCGGTGGCCTTGCGGGGCTGGTTGAGCAGGTACCGGCAGATCTCGCCGATGTAGATGAACGCCGTGGCCTCCGCGTCGATCACCTCGTCCCAGAACTTCGACGCCGAGAACGCCTTGCCCAGCGCCAGCGTCGCGCCCGAGTTGATCACCGACGACAGCGCGACGGTCAGGGCGTTGTTGTGGTACAGCGGCAGGCAACTGTAGAGCGTGTCGGAGCTCTTCAGCCGCAGCCCGATACCGCCGAACGCCGCGAGGGCCTTGAGCCACCGCAGGTGGGTCATCACGCTGGCCTTGGGGAAGCCCGTCGTGCCGGAGGTGAAGATGTAGAACGCGGTGTCCCTGGCCTGCACGGCCGACACCGACGGCGGGTTGGTGGCCGGTGCGCTGACGGCGAATCGCTCCAGGTCTTCGATGGTCATCGTCTCGGTGTCGCCCGAGCCGCCGCACTCGGCGACCGCGCTGACCAGGTCGGTCTCCGCGATCAGGACCTTGGCCTTCAGCAAACCCAGGCTGTGCGCGAGGACCTCGCCGCGCTGGTGGTAGTTCAGCATCCCGGCGACGGCGCCGCACTTGACCGCCGCCAGCATGGTCAGCACCGCGTTGGGCGAGTTGCGCAGCATGATCGCGACGACGTCACCGTGGCCGACACCGTGGGCCGCCAGCACCGCGGCGTACCTGTTGGCGGCGGCGTTGGCGTCGCGGTAGGTCAGTTGCTGGTCGCCGAACCGCAAGAAGACCCGGTCGCCGTAGCGGGCGGCCCGCTCCTGGAATACCGTGCCGATCGACTTCTTCGAACTTGGCTGGGCCAGCAGCCCGGTCATCGCCCCCCGCACGATCACCGGCATATCGGCCAGCAGACCCGGCGCCCGCGATGCGATGTCGGTCAGTTTGACCGCGGTCCGCGCTCCCCCGTCGTGATCGGCCACGTCATCCCTCGATTCTGCGTTAACAACTCGGCGGACAGCCTAATAGGGATCACGAGATTGCCGGCGCCCTCATTCGGGCGCACACGCCTCCACGGCATCGCCCACCTTGTCGACCAGCACCAACCGGTCCATCGCCGGCTGCGAGACGTACCCGCTATCCAGCAACCCGCCCAGCCAGGCCCACAGCCCTGCGTAATGCCCCAGCGGATCCAGCATGACGATGGGCTTGCGGTGCAGGCCGAGGTAGCCGGTGGTCCACGAGTCCAGCAGCTCGTCCAGGGTGCCGACGCCGCCGGGGAGCACGATGAACGCGTCGGCGCGCTCCTCCATGACGTGCTTTCGCTCGTGCATGGTCTCGGTGACGATGAGCTCGTCGGCGTCGGCGTCGGCGATCTCGACGCGCATCAGGACCTGGGGGATGACGCCGACGGTCCGGCCCCCGTGGGCGCGCGCGGCGGTCGCCACCGCGCCCGTCGCCGACACCCGGCCCCCACCCCACACCAAAGTCCAGCCCCGCTCGGCGATCGCCTCGCCGAGTTCGGCAGCAACCGCAAGCAATTCGGGATGTTGCGGGCCGGACGCGCAGTACACGCACACCGCCCAGTCGCCGGCTGGCTCGGATTCCGGGCGCATACAACGAAAGGTAGACCAAGCTTGCTGACGCCCGCACACCGCGCGCAATAAAATCCGGCGATGCCGATTCGATGGAACGTCCCCCGGCACGCGTCGGCGCTGGAGCGGCTGGAGGCGGCGCTGGCGACCGGGAGAGGCGCCGTCGTGCTCGGACCGGACGGCTGCGGCAAGTCCACGTTGGCCCGGATGGCCGCCGACGACTTCGGTCGCCGACACCCCGGCACGCGCGTGCGGTGGGTCACCGGCACCCCGACCGAGCGCGCCGTTTCCTTCGGCGCCTTCAGCCACCTGGTCGAGATCGCCGACATCGGCAAGCCGGCCGCGCTGTTGCGCGCCGCCCGGGCGTCGCTGGACGGTGACGACCTGCTGCTGGTGGTCGACGACGCCCACGAGCTGGACATCCTGTCCGCCACGCTGGTGTACCAGTTGGCGCTGGCCGGCGTGGCCAGGATGGTCGTCACCGGCCGCGCCGACTCGGCTCCGGAGGCCGTCGCAGCGCTGTGGACCGACGGCCTGCTCACCCGAATCGACATCGAAGCGCCCGGCGGGACGACCACGCCGGCAGAGGTCGACGCGTTTCTCGGCGAGATGCCCGCCGAGGCCCGGGCGGTGCTGGACTATCTGGCCGTGGCGGAGCCGCTGTCGCTGGCGGATCTGACCGTCCTCGCCGGCGCCGAGGCGGTCGGCGAGGCGGTCGATTGCGGGGCGGTGGAGACCCGGGTGCGCGGCGAAGCCTCGGACGACCCGGTGGTGTACACGGCCCACCCGCTGTTCGCCGAGCGGGCGCGCGCAGTGCTGGGCGGCGACGGCGCGCGGCGTCGCCGCACCGACGTGGTGCGGCAGCTGTCGCAGCATCCGCCGGAACACCTCAGCGACCGGCTGCGGCTGGCGTCGCTGGCCCTCGACAGCGACGCCCCCCAGCCGGTGGCCGAGCTGGTCGCCGCCGCGCAGCAGGCGCTGAGATTGGGCGATCTCGCCCTGGGCGAACGGCTGGCCTCCTCGGCCCTGGAGCGGTCCGGCGGGCTGGCGGCGCGGCTGGCGCTGGCGCACGCCCTGGGATGGCAGGGCCGCGGCCGCGAGGCCGACGCGGTGCTGGCCGGCCTGGACCCCAGCGCGTTGACCGAAACCGCACTGATGGACTGGGCGCTGCTGCGCGCGGCCAACCAATTCTGGATGCTCAGCGAACCCGAGCGGGCCACCGCGTTCCTGCGCACCATCCGCGGTCACGTCTCGGATGCGGGCGCGCGCACCACCCTCGACGCGCTGAGCGCGACGTTCGCGATGAACGCCGGCAACGTGGGGCACGCCGTGAAGGTCGCCGACGCGGTGCTGGCCGCCCCGCACGCCGGCGACCAGGCGGTGGCCTGGGCGGCCAGCACGGCGGCGCTGTGCGCGGCCCGGCAGGGGCGTTTCGGCGACGTCGAGCCGCTGGCCCAGCGCGCCCTGGCCGCCGAACACCCGGGGTTGCTGCGCTTCACGATCGGGTTGGGGCAGACCACTTCGCTGTTGATGGCGGGCCGGCTCGACGCGGCCCGCGAACTCGCCCAGCAGTTCACCGATTTCGCCGAGCTGCAGCAGCCTGGCCGTGCGATCGGCGAGGTGCTGCTGGCGCACGTGCTGCTCGCCGACGGCGAATTCGCCGGAGCCGCATCGCTACTCGGCCCGGCCGCCGCCACGTTGGAACGCACCGGGTATTCGTGGGGCCCGCTGTCGTTGACGCTGCTGGCCACCGCGCTGGCGCAGCAGGGCGACATCGCCGCCGCGGGAAAGACATTGGGCCGGGCCGAATCCCGGCACGGGACCAAGTCGGCGCTGTTCGCGCCGGAGCTCGGCGTCGCCCGGGCGTGGCGGCTGGCCTCGATGCGCGACTCGCACGGTGCGGTCACCGCCGCTCGGGATGCCGCCCGGATGGCCGAACGCGGCGGCCAGCGGGCCGTGGCGGTGCGGGTCTGGCACGAGGCGGTGCGGCTCGGCGACACCCGCGCGGCCGATCCGCTGGCCCGCCTTTGCG
>NZ_LZKD01000225.1:0-32578 GCF_001668695.1 Mycobacterium sp. E2497 | reverse complement strand
GGTTCGACCCGTCGGCGGGCGGACAACGCGCCTACGACACCCCGCTGGGCATCACCAACCCGCCCATCGACGAGCTGCTGGACCGCGTGTCGAGCAAATACGCCCTGGTCATCTACGCGGCCAAGCGCGCCAGGCAGATCAACGACTACTACAACCAGCTCGGCGAGGGGATCCTCGAATACGTCGGGCCGCTGGTCGAGCCGGGGCTGCAGGAGAAGCCGCTGTCGATCGCGCTGCGCGAGATCCACGCCGACCTGCTCGAGCACACCGAGGGCGAGTAACAGGCTGGGCCGGGCGCGCTGTGGACAACCGCGATCGGGTCGCGAAAAACGTCATCGTCGGCGTCTCCGGTGGTATCGCCGCCTATAAGGCGTGCACGGTCGTCCGTCAGCTCTCCGAGGCCGGTCACCGGGTGCGGGTCATCCCCACCGAATCCGCGCTGCGGTTCGTCGGGGCCGCCACGTTCGAGGCGCTGTCCGGCCAGCCGGTGCACACCGGGGTCTTCGAGAACGTCCCAGACGTGCCGCACGTCCAGCTCGGCCAGAAGGCCGACCTGGTCGTGGTGGCCCCGGCCACCGCGGATCTGCTGGCCCGCGCGGTGCACGGCCGCGCCGACGACCTGCTGACCGCGACCCTGCTCACCGCGCGCTGCCCGGTGCTCTTCGCGCCCGCGATGCACACCGAGATGTGGTTGCACCCGGCCACCGTCGACAACGTGGCCACCCTGCGGCGGCGCGGAGCCGTGGTGCTCGAACCCGCGTTCGGCCGGCTCACCGGCGCCGACAGCGGCTCGGGACGGCTGCCCGAGGCCGAGGAGATCACCACGCTGGCTGAGCTGCTGCTCGAACGCCACGACGCGCTTCCCTACGACCTGGCCGGCTGCAAGGTGCTGGTGACCGCCGGCGGCACCCGCGAGCCGATCGACCCGGTCCGTTTCATCGGCAACCGCAGCTCGGGCAAGCAGGGCTATGCGGTGGCCCGCGTCGCCGCCCAGCGCGGCGCCGAGGTCACGCTGATCGCCGGGCACACCGCCGGACTGATCGATCCCGCCGGCGTCGAGGTGGTCCACGTCAGCTCCGCCGAGCAGCTCGGCGACGCGGTGGCCAAGCACGCCCCGGCGGCCGATGTGCTGGTGATGGCGGCGGCCGTCGCCGACTTCCGGCCCGCACAGGTTTCCGCCGCCAAGATCAAAAAGGGTCCGGACGACCGGGACGAGCCGCCCGTGATCGAGCTGGTGCGCAACGACGACGTGCTGGCCGGCGCCGTGCGGGCGCGCGCCCACGGCGAACTGCCCAACATGCGGGCCATCGTCGGATTCGCCGCGGAAACCGGCGACGCCAACGGCGACGTGCTCTTCCACGCCCGCGCCAAGTTGCGCCGCAAGGGCTGCGACCTGTTGGTGGTCAACGCGGTGGGCGACGGCAGGGCGTTCGAGGTGGACAGCAACGACGGGTGGCTGCTCGCCGCCGACGGCACCGAGTCCGCGCTGCAGCACGGTTCCAAGACGCTGATGGCCAGTCGTATCGTGGATGCGATCGGCGCGTTCCTGCACGGCGGCGGGTAATACGGTTCGGTTTCCCTGTGGCGCCAGGCCAGGTGCCGGCCGGCACCATGCCAGCCGATATAATTCGGTTAACTAACTATTCGGAAGGGTTGAGATTGTGAGCGAAAAGGGTCGCCTGTTTACCAGTGAGTCGGTGACTGAGGGACATCCCGACAAGATCTGTGACGCGATCAGCGACTCGGTTCTCGACGCCCTGCTGGCGCAGGACCCCCGCTCACGTGTCGCGGTGGAGACGCTGGTCACCACCGGTCAGGTGCACGTCGTCGGTGAGGTGACGACGACGGCGAAGGAGGCGTTCGCCGACATCACCAACACGGTCCGCGAGCGCATCCTCGAGATCGGCTACGACTCGTCGGACAAGGGTTTCGACGGGGCGTCGTGCGGGGTGAACATCGGCATCGGCGCCCAGTCGCCCGACATCGCCCAAGGCGTCGACACCGCCTACGAGGCCCGGGTCGAAGGTGAGCGGGACCCGCTGGATGCCCAGGGCGCCGGCGATCAGGGCCTGATGTTCGGCTACGCGATCGCCGACACCCCCGAACTCATGCCGCTACCCATCGCGCTGGCCCACCGCCTGTCCCGGCGGCTGACCGAGGTGCGCAAGAACGGTGTGCTGCCGTACCTGCGCCCGGACGGCAAGACGCAGGTCACCATCGAATACGAAGACAACGTCCCCGTCCGGCTCGACACCGTGGTGATCTCCACCCAGCACGCGGCCGACATCGACCTGGAGAAGACCCTGACCCCCGACCTCCGGGAAAAGGTGGTCAACACCGTGCTCGATGATCTGGCGCACGACACGCTGGACACCTCGCAGACGCGGCTGCTCTTCAACCCGACCGGCAAATTCGTCCTGGGCGGCCCGATGGGCGACGCGGGGCTGACCGGCCGCAAGATCATCGTCGACACCTACGGCGGATGGGCCCGCCACGGCGGCGGCGCCTTCTCCGGCAAGGATCCGTCCAAGGTGGACCGCTCGGCCGCGTACGCGATGCGCTGGGTGGCCAAGAACATCGTCGCCGCCGGTTTGGCGGAGCGGGTCGAGGTTCAGGTGGCCTACGCGATCGGCAAAGCCGCCCCCGTCGGCCTGTTTGTGGAGACGTTCGGCACCGCCACGGTCGACCCGGTCAAGATCGAGAAGATCGTCCCGGAGGTCTTCGACCTGCGGCCCGGCGCCATCATCCGCGACCTGGACCTGTTGCGCCCGATCTACGCGCAGACCGCCGCGTACGGCCACTTCGGCCGCACCGACATCGAGCTGCCGTGGGAGCAGCTCAACAAGGTCGATGACCTCAAGCGCGCCGTCTAGGGCGCGCCGGCGTTGGTGAACCGGTAGTCGTCGAGGTCGAACCGCCGGCTGCGCCAGTAGGCCTCCACCGTGGTGGTGGGGCGTAGCGGCACGTCGCCGTTCTTGTCGAAGTAGTAGCTGTTGGCCAGCCGGCAGCTGTCCTGCCAGAAGATCTGCCGGTGCCGCCGGCGCATCATCTCGGCGAAGTAGCGGTCGTTGGCTTCCTCGGTGACCTCGACGCGCGTCGCACCCTCACGCTCGGCGCGCTTCAGGCAGCGCACGATGTGGTGGGTCTGCGTCTCGATGAGCGCGAAATACGAAGAGCCGACGTAGCCGTAGGGGCCGAACACCGTGAACAGGTTGGGGAAATCGGGGACGCTGACACCCTCGTAGGCCTGCAGCCGGTGTTCGTCCCAGAACCGGCTCAGCGACTTGCCGCCGCTTCCGGTGACCGCGAACGTCGGGACGTCGTCGGGGTCCATCACTTTGAACCCGGTGGCCAGGATCAGCACGTCTACCTCGTGGTCCTCGCCGTCGGTGGTGGCCACCGCCGTGGGCGTGATCTTGTCGATCGGCTCGGTGACCAGCCGCACGTTGTCGCGGTTGAACGTGGCCAGGTACTCGTTGTGAAAGCCCGGGCGTTTGCAGCCGACGGCGTAACGCGGGGTGAGCTGGTCGCGCACCGCCGGATCGTGCACCTGTTTGCGCAGATAGGCCAGCCCGGCCGACTCCATCCGTTTGGCCAGCGGCACCACCGTGAAGTAGTGCGCGGAGATCGGGAAGGTGACTTCGACGAAGGCCTGGCTGAGTAGCCGCTGCACGACCTTGCCTCCGGGGACCCGCATCGCCCACCGGGCCGGCGCGGGCAACGCGACGTCCAGCTTGGGGAAGCACCAGATCGGGGTGCGCTGAAACACGGTGAGCCGCTTGACGATCGGTGCGATCTCGGGGATGACCTGGACGGCCGAGGCGCCGGTGCCGATGATCGCGACGCGCTTGCCGCTCAGGTCCTGGTCGTGATCCCAGCGCGCGGTGTGCATGGTGACGCCGCCGAAGCTGTCCACGCCGTCGATGTCTGGGAGCTTGGGGACGGTCAGGACGCCGCACGCACTGATCAGGAACCGGGCGGTGACCGTGCCCCCGGGATCGGTCTGCACCCGCCAGAGGCACTGCTCGTCGTCGAACTCGGCCGACTGCACCTTGGTGTTCAACCGGATTCGCGACCGCAGGCCGTACTTGTCGACGCAGTGTTCGGCGTACGCCTTGAGCTCGCGCCCCCGCGCGTACGTCCGCGACCAGTCCGGGCTCTGCTCGAAGGAGAACTGGTAGGAGAACGACGGGATGTCCACGGCGATACCGGGATAGGTGTTCCAGTGCCAGGTCCCGCCCACGCCGTCGCCCGCCTCGACGACGAGATAGTCGGGAAGTCCGGCGTTGTCGAGCTTGATGGCGGCGCCGATCCCGGAGAAGCCGGCGCCCACGATCAGCGTGTGGTAATCGGGTGTGCTGCTCATCGTTCGCCGCCTAGGGGTCGACTAAGGGTGTAGTGCCTTCTTCAGCGCGGCCAGTCCGCGGTCGGTGGCGTCGCCGGCCGCGGGTATGACCATGGCGAAGCTGGCGTAGCCGTGCACCAGGTCCGGCTCGTTGCTCAGCTCGGCCGGCACACCGGCGGCATCCAGCAGCTCGGCGTAGCGGGCCCCGTCGTCGCGCAGCGGATCGTGTTCGGCGGTCGCGATGTAGGCGGGCGGCAACCCGGACAAGTCCGTCGCGTTCGCCGGGGCAAGCGTGACGGGCAGTGCCGTCGGGTCGCTGAGGTCGATGTCCGGCAGGTACCAGGACAGGAAGGCGTCGATCACGTCGCGGTCCAGGATCGGCGCGTTGGCGTTCTCGGTGAACGACGGCAGCGACAGGTCGGCGGTGACGACCGGGTACCACAGCAGCTGGAAACTCAGCGCGGGGCCGGCGTTCTCGCTGGCCAGGTGCGTCATCACGGCGGCCAGGTTGCCGCCGGCCGAGTCGCCGGCGACGGCGATACGGTCCGGGTCGCCGCCCAGCTCGGCCGCGTGCGCGGCCACCCACTGCAACGCCGCCCAGGCGTCGTCGACCGCGGCCGGGAACGGATGCTCGGGGGCCAGCCGGTAGTCCACCGACACCACGATGGCCTCGGCGCCGACGGCGTGCGCGCGGGCGAGGGGGTCGTGGGTGTCCACGCCGCCCAGGCAGAACCCGCCGCCGTGGTAGAAGACGACGACGGGCAGCGCCTCCTGCGGCTCCAGGGGCGGCCAGTAGATGCGCACGGGGATGTCGGCGAGCTCGCCGTGGCCGATCGTGCGGTCCTCGATCCGCAGGTCGGGGAGCATTTCGGTCGGTACCTTGAGCAGCCGCAGCCGCTTTCGGGCGACCTCCACCCCGTCGGCGGCGCTGAAGGTCATCGGGAAGGCGTCGAGCAGCGCCTTGAACGCCGGATCGATGCCCGGGCGGGCGAAGGTGGGCTCCGTCATGGATTCACCGTACGCTCCGGATTCACCCGCGCAGCCCGGTCCGCAGGGCCGCCAGCCCGCGTTCCATCGCGGCGGTGGCCGCCGGCACCACACCGCCGTAACCGAGGTAGCCGTGCACCAGCGTCTCGGCGTTGTGCACTTCGACGGCCCCACCGGCGGCGGCCAGCAGCTCGCCGTAGCGGATGCCGTCGTCGCGCAGCGGGTCGTAGCCGGCGACGGCGATGTAGGCCGGAGGCAGGTTCGACAGGTCATCGGCCCGGCCGGGCGCCATACCGGGTGGCGGGGCCGACAAGTCGACGTCGCCCGCGTACCAACGCGAGAACTCGGCGACGGCCTTGACGTCGAGGATCGGCGCGCCGGCATTCTCGGTGAAGGACGGCAGCGTGGCGTCCCACATGGTCGACGGGTACCACAACAGCTGGAACGCGATCGGCGGCGCGCCGCTGTCCCGCGCCCGCTGTGCGACCACGGCGCTGATGGTCCCGCCGGCCGAATCCCCGGCCACGGCCATCCGATTCGGGTCACCGCCCAGCTCGGCGGCGCGCTCCGCGGCCCAAAGCGTTGCGGCCCAAGCGTCTTCGACGGCGGCGGGATAGGTGTGCTCGGGCGCCAACCGGTAGTCGACCGACACCACGATCGCGTCGGCGCCGACCGCGTGCTGGCGCGCGGTGCCGTCGTAGCTGTCCAGGTCGCCCACGACGAAGCCGCCGCCGTGAAAATAGAGCACGACCGGCGCCGCGGCGTCTTGCGAATGGCTTGGCGGCCAATAGATCCGGACGCCGATCGATCCCGCCGGGCCGGGGACGGCCCGGTCCTCGACGCGCAGCTCGGGGTGCAGCGCCCGGCGCGGCAGGTCGCGGAACCGCTGCCTGGCGGCGTCGACACCGTCGTCGGTGGATAGCCGGAAGGGAACCGCATCCAGTACCTTCTGCAGGATGGGGTCGATCGCGGGCTTATCGTCGGCTGTGTTGTCCAAGCTTGGCATGGACGTACCGTACGCACCTCGACTGGTGGTCGGCGGCTGGGTGGTGGCCGGCTGGGCGGCCCTCGGCTACGGCGTCTACCTGACGGTGCTGGCGCTGGGCTCGCCGCCGGGGACCGAGCTGACCGGGCACTGGGCGCTGCAGCCGCTGTTCAAGGCGTCGATGGCGTTGTTGCTGACCACCGCGGCGGCGGGCCACGCGATCGTCCGCGAGCGGCGGTGGTTGATGCCGGCGCTGCTGCTGTCGGCCGTCGGCGACTGGGCGCTGGCGGTCCCGTGGTGGACGCCGTCCTTCGTGGTGGGCCTGGCCGCATTCCTGTTGGCGCACTTGTGTTTCCTGGGGGCGCTCGTGCCGTTGGCGGCGCGGCGCGCGTCGAAGCCGCGCATCGCCGCCGTGGTCGCCATGTGCGTGGCCACCGTCGCGCTGCTGGCGTGGTTCTGGCCGCACCTGAACAAGCTGGCGCTTCCGGTGACGGCCTACATCGTGGTGCTGACCGCGATGGTGTGTGCCGCCCTGGTGGCGCGGTTGCCGACGATCTGGACGGCGGTGGGGGCGGTGTGTTTCGCGGCCTCCGACTCCCTGATCGCCGTCGGCCGCTTCATCCTGGGCAACGAGGCGCTGGCCGTGCCGATCTGGTGGTCCTACGCCGCGGCGCTGATCCTGATGACGGCCGGGTTCTTCTTCGGTCGTGAGGCACCGGCCGACGCCGGCTCCCCGGGGTCGACCGAAAGCTGACCGCTTCCGAACCGGACGGTAAAGCCATTGAACGACATAGTATTTCGATACCAGCGGGCGCCTTGACCGTCGGCGCGCCCACGCCCGTTCAGGTCGAACCCATCGCACGGGTGCTGCCGATGCTCTCGGTGCCGCACCTGGACCGCGAGTTCGACTACCTGGTGTCGGCCGAGCAGTCCGACGACGCCCAGCCGGGCGTGCGGGTGCGGGTGCGGTTTCACGGCCGGCTGGTCGACGCGTTCGTGCTCGAGCGCCGCAATGACACCGACCACCACGGCAAGCTCGGCTGGCTGGACCGTGTCGTGTCGCCCGAACCGGTACTGACCCCCGAGATCCGCCGATTGGTCGACGCGGTGGCGGCGCGCTACGCGGGCACCCGGCCGGACGTGCTGCGCCTGGCCGTGCCGGCCCGGCACGCGCGGGTGGAGCGGGAAGCGGCGACCGCACACCGGCTGCCGGTACCCGCGCCCGTCGACCCGGCGGCGTGGGAGTCCTACGGCCGGGGCGCGCAGTTCCTGGACGCCCTGGCGGAATCGCGGGCCGCGCGGGCCGTCTGGCAGGTGCTGCCGGGGGAGTCGTGGGCGGACCGATTCGCCGAGGCCGCCGCGCAGACCATCCGCGCCGGGCGTGCGGTGCTGGCGATCGTGCCCGACCAGCGCGATCTGGACACGCTGTGGCGGGCCGCGACCGCGCGGATCGACGAGAACGGCGTGGTGGCGCTGTCTGCCGGGCTGGGTCCGGCCGCGCGTTACCGGCGGTGGCTGGCGGCGCTGCGCGGTCAGGCCCGGCTGGTGATCGGCACGCGCAGCGCGGTTTTCGCGCCACTGAGCGACCTGGGCCTCGTCATGGTGTGGGCCGACGCCGACGACAGCCTCTCGGAGCCGCGGGCGCCGTACCCGCACGCGCGCGAGGTGGCGATGCTGCGCGCGCATCAGGCGCGGTGTGCGGCGCTGATCGGGGGCTATGCGCGTACCGCCGAGGCGCAGGCGCTGGTGCGCAGCGGGTGGGCGCACGACATCGTCGCGGCCCGGGCGGTGGTGCGCGCCCGCACGCCGCGGGTGGCCGCCCTCGACGACACGGGCTACGCGGATGAGCGCGACCCGGCCGCGCGTACGGCGCGCATCCCGTCCATCGCGCTGCGCGCCGCGCGCTCGTCGCTGCAGGCGGGGGCGCCGGTGCTGGTGCAGGTGCCGCGGCGCGGGTATGTCCCGTCGCTGGCCTGCGCGCGCTGCCGGGCCATCGCCCGGTGCCGGCACTGCACCGGGCCGCTGTCGTTGCAGGAGGGCGGCCCCGCACTGGTCTGCCGGTGGTGCGGGCGTATCGACCCGACGCGTCGCTGCGCGCGCTGCGGGTCCGACGCGGTGCGCGCCGTCGTCGTCGGGGCCCGCCGCACCGCCGAGGAACTCGGGCGCGCCTTCCCCGGCACCACCGTGGTCACCTCGTCGGGAGAGGGCGTCGTGCCGGAGGTCGCCGCCGCCCCGGCGCTGGTGGTGGCGACACCGGGGGCGGAACCCACCGCGGCGGGCGGCTACGGGGCCGCGCTGCTGCTCGATACCTGGGCGCTGCTGGGCCGGCAGGACCTGCGCGCCGCCGAGGACGCGCTGTGGCGCTGGATGAGCGCCGCGGCGCTGGTGCGTGCCCGCGGCGACGGCGGGGTGGTGCTCGCGGTCGCCGAATCGTCCATTCCCACAGTGCAATCGCTGATCCGCTGGGATCCGGTCGGTCACGCCGAGGCGGACCTGGCGGCTCGAACCGAAGTGGGTCTGCCCCCGAGCGTGCACATGGCGGCCCTGGACGGCGCCGCCGAGGCGGTCGCGGCGCTGCTCGAGGAGGCCGGGCTGCCCGAGGGGGCCGACGTGCTGGGGCCGGTCGATTTGCCGGCGGGCGTACGCCGCCCGCCGGGGACGCCGGCCGGCGTGCCGGTGACCAGGATGCTGGTGCGCGCCCGCCGCGACCAGGGGCTGGCGTTGGCCGCGGCGCTGCGCCGCGGTGTGAGCGTGCTGTCCGCCCGTCAGGCCCACGAGCCGGTCCGGGTGCAGATCGATCCCCTGCACATCGGGTGACCTCGCCAAATCCTGACCCAGGGGATAGTATGCGTCGGAAATAGTTCCTGACTACTTCATTAACGGTTGTTACACTTCCTGTTCTTTAGCCGCCGACAGGCCGGAGAGGATCCGGAGAAGGGCCGACATGGCAGCGGACAACGCGACGACGGCGGACGAGTCGCTGGACGTGATCACCGACGCTTTGCTGACGGCTTCCCGCTTGCTGGTTGCCATTTCGGCGCGCTCGATCGGGCAGGTGGACGAGACGATCACCATCTCGCAGTTCCGGACGCTGGTGATCCTGTCCAACCGGGGTCCGGTCAACCTGGCCACGCTGGCCGGTCTGCTGGGGGTGCAACCGTCCGCCACCGGACGGATGGTCGATCGCCTGGTTGCGGCCGGGCTGATCGACCGCCTCCCGCACCCGACTTCGCGGCGCGAGCTGTTGGCCGCGCTGACCAAGCGGGGGCGGGAGGTCGTCCGTCAGGTGACCGCGTACCGGCGGGCCGAAATCGCGACCATCGTGGAGCAGATGCCACCGGCGGAGCGCCACGGCCTGGTGCGTGCCCTGACCGCGTTCACCGCCGCCGGCGGTGAGCCGGACGTGCACCTCGACGCCGACATCGATCTTTAGCGGACCTCTAGCGGACTTTTTAGCGGACCTCTAGCGCTTCTCGGCGGTGACCAGCAGGTACTCCCAGCTCATCGCGCCGTTGTCGAGGTGTTGCTCCGCAAGCTCGACCAGTTGGGCGTCCAGCTCGGCGGCCAGCACCCGGTTGTGGCCGACGTTCGCGTAGGCCTCGATCGTCGGGCCGTAGTGGTTCTTGAAGTAGGTGTGCACCGCGTCGGCGCTGTCGAAGCGGTCGACTTCCAACATTCCCCGCACCGCGGTCATCCGGCCGACCCGCTCGCCGAGCAGTCCGGTGACGTAGCCCTCACGTCCCCACAGCGCGGCGGGCGGCACGGCCTGCGACAGGCTGGGCCGGTAGGGCCGGATGGTGGCGAGCATCCGGCCGAAAAACCCGTCCGGGGTCCAGCTGATCACGCCGATCGTCCCGCCCGGCCGGCAGACCCGGACCAGTTCGTCGGCGGCCCGCTGCTGGTCCGGCGCGAACTGCACCCCGATCGCGGAGATGACGACGTCGAACTCGCCGTCGCCGAAGGGCAGCGCGTGCGCGTTGGCTTCCCGGTAGTCGATCGTCAGGCCACGTGCCGCGGCCCGGGCCTGCGACCGCTGCAACAGTTCGGGGGTCAGGTCACTGGAAACGACGGCGGCGCCCGTCGCGGCGGCCGGCAGCGAGATGTTGCCCGAGCCGGCCGCGACGTCGAGCACCCGCACGCCCGGTCCGATGCCGGCGGCCCTGACCAGGACCGGGCCCAGCGGGGCCATCACTTCCTCGGCCATCAGGGCGTAGTCGCCGAGCGCCCATACCGCGCGGTGCGGGGCGGCGTCGCTGATCGTCGTGTCGAGAGTCATCGGACCTCCTGGAGATAAGGAAAGGGCTGCCCGGTCGACCTCGTTGTCGCTAGCGCGGCAGAGCGGCCACCCGGCGAGACGATGACCGCTAGCAATAGTATGCATTAGAAATAATAAACGTGCGCAAGTTACGGTCGGACGGAGTTGGCGTCTTCCTAGACTGGGCCGGTGCGTCTCGTCTTCGCCGGTACCCCCGAACCCGCGCTGCCCGCGCTGCGTCGCCTCGTCGACTCGCCCCGCCACGAGGTGATCGCCGTGCTGACGCGGCCCGACGCCGCCGTCGGCCGGCACGGCAAGCCGCAGCCGTCGCCGGTGGCGCGTGAAGCGCTCGACCGCGGCATCCCGGTGCTGCGGCCGGCGCGACCGAACTCGCAAGAATTCGTCGCTGAGCTCTCGGAGCTGGCACCGGACTGCTGCGCGGTCGTGGCCTACGGCGCGTTGCTGCGCGACGCCCTGCTCGCGGTGCCGCCGCACGGCTGGATCAACCTGCACTTCTCGCTGCTGCCCGCCTGGCGCGGGGCGGCGCCGGTGCAGGCCGCGATCGCGGCCGGGGACACCATCACCGGGGCGACGACGTTTCGGATCGAGCCCAGCCTGGACTCCGGGCCGATCTACGGTGTTGTCACCGAGACGATCCGGCCCACCGACACCGCCGGCGAATTGCTTGAGCGACTGGCCGTTTCGGGTGCGGCCCTGCTGTCGACCACGCTGGACGGGATCGCCGACCAGACGTTGACGCCCCGCCCGCAACCCGCCGACGGCGTCAGCGTCGCACCGAAGATCACCGTCGAGCAGGCCCGGGTGCGCTGGGACCTGCCGGCGCTGGTGGTGGAGCGGCGGATCCGCTCGGTCACGCCGAACCCGGGCGCCTGGACGCAGATCGGCGACCTGCGCCTCAAGCTCGGCCCGGTGCAGATCGACGCGGACGCCCCGGAAGCCTTGGCGCCCGGCGCTATTCACGTCGGTCGCAAGGACGTCTGGGTCGGGACGGGCTCGCAGGCCGTCCGGCTGAGCCAAATCCAGCCGCCCGGAAAGAAACTCATAAACGCCGTCGACTGGGCCCGGGGCGCGCGACTCGACGCCGCGGCGCGGGCGACGTGAGCCGGCCCAGGCCGCCGGACCGCGGCCGCGGCAAGCGGCGCCGACCGCTCGACCCCGCGCGGGCCGCGGCATTCGCCGTGCTGCGGGCGGTCAGCGAGCGCGACGCATACGCGAACCTGGCCCTGCCCGCCCTGCTGCGCGAACGCGGGATCACCGGCCGCGACGCCGCGTTCGCCACCGAGTTGACCTATGGCACGTGCCGCATCCGGGGCCTGCTGGACGCGGTCATCGGCGCCGCCGCGGGCCGCTCGCCGGACACGATCGACCCGGTGCTGCTCGACCTGCTGCGGCTCGGCACCTACCAGCTGTTGCGCACGCGGGTGGACACCTACGCCGCGGTGTCCACCACGGTCGAGCAGGCCGGAATCGAATTCGACTCGGCCCGAGCGGGTTTCGTCAACGGCGTGCTGCGTGCCATCGCCGCCCGAGACGAGAAGTCCTGGGTCGAAGAGCTGGCGCCCGACCGGTCGCGGGACCCGGTGGGGCACGCCGCCTTCGTCCACGCGCATCCACGCTGGGTCGCGCAGGCCTTCGCCGACGCGCTGGGGTCCGCCGCGGGCGAGCTCGACGCGGTGCTGGCCAGCGACGACGAACGGCCGCAGGTGCACCTGGCGGCCCGCCCCGGGGTGCTGACCGCCGCGGAGCTGGCCGATGCCGTCGGCGGCACCGTCGGCAGGTATTCGCCCTACGCGGTCTACCTGCCGGGCGGCGATCCCGGGCGGCTGGCGCCGGTGCGAGACGGCGCCGCGCTGGTCCAGGACGAGGGCAGCCAGCTGGTGGCCCGCGCGCTCACGCTGGCACCGGTCGAGGAAGACGCCGGGCGCTGGCTGGATCTGTGCGCCGGCCCGGGCGGCAAGACCGCGCTGCTGGCTGCGATCGGCGCCGGTGCGGGGGCCCGCGTCACGGCGGTGGAGCCGGCCCCGCGCCGCGCCGACCTGGTGGCCGAGAACACCCGGGGGCTTCCCGTCGAGGTGCTGCGGGTCGACGGCCGGCAGACCGGACTCGAGCCGACGTTCGACCGGGTGCTGGTCGACGCGCCCTGCACCGGCCTGGGGGCGTTGCGGCGCCGACCCGAGGCGCGGTGGCGTCGTCAGCCTTCCGACGTGCCGGTGCTTGCCAAGCTGCAGCGCGAGCTGCTGGGCGCCGCGATCGCGCTGACCCGGCCCGGCGGTGTGGTGCTGTACGCGACGTGTTCTCCGCACCTGGCCGAAACCGTCGGGGTGGTCGCCGACGCGTTGCGCCGGCACCCGGTGCGCGCGTTGGACACCCGGCCGCTGTTCGAGCCCGTCACCGGCTTGGGGGACGGGCCGTATGTCCAGTTGTGGCCGCATCGCCACGGCACCGACGCCATGTTCGCCGCCGCGCTGCGCCGCGAAGCGGGGTAGCGCGACGGCGACTTGACGGGCCGGGCCGCCGCCGCGCTGCGCCGCGGATAGTGTGGCGCACATGCCTGACAACACCGGTAGGCCGCTGATCGCGCCGTCCATCCTGTCCGCTGACTTCGCGCGGCTGGCCGACGAGGCGGCGGCGGTGCGTGGCGCCGACTGGTTGCACGTGGACGTGATGGACAACCATTTCGTGCCCAACCTGACCATCGGCCTGCCGGTGGTCGAGAGCCTACTGGCGGCCTCCTCCATCCCGATGGACTGCCATCTGATGATCGAGGACCCGGACCGTTGGGCGCCGCCCTACGCCGAGGCGGGCGCCTACAACGTCACCTTCCACGCCGAGGCCACCGACAACCCGGTCGGGGTGGCGCGCGACATTCGCGCCGCGGGCGCCAAGGCGGGCATCAGCGTCAAGCCGGGGACACCGCTGGAGCCGTATCTGGAAATCCTGCCGCAGTTCGACACCCTGCTCATCATGTCGGTCGAGCCGGGGTTCGGCGGCCAGAGCTTCATCCCCGAGGTGCTGAGCAAGGTCCGCGCCGTGCGCAAGCTGATCGAAGCGGGGGAGCTGACGATCCTGGTCGAGATCGACGGTGGCATCAACGACGACACCATCGAGCAGGCCGCCGAGGCCGGCGTCGACTGCTTCGTCGCCGGGTCGGCCGTGTACGGGGCCCAGGATCCGGAGGCCGCCGTCGCGGCGCTGCGCAGGCAGGCGGCCGCCGCGTCACCGCACCTGCGATGAATCAGGCCGTCGACGGCCTCGACGCGGCCATGCGGCTGGCGATCGAGCAGTCCGACCAGGTCAAGGGCACCACCTATCCGAACCCTCCGGTCGGCGCCGTCATCCTGGACGCGGACGGGGTGGTCGTCGGCGTCGGCGGGACCGAACCGGCCGGCGGCGACCACGCCGAGGTGCTGGCGTTGCGGCGGGCCGGCCGACTGGCGGTCGGCGGGACCGCGGTGGTCACGCTGGAGCCCTGCAATCATTACGGCAAGACCCCGCCGTGCGTGAACGCCCTGCTGGACGCGAAAGTGGGCGCGGTGGTTTACGGCGTCGCCGACCCGAACCCGACCGCCGCCGGCGGCGCGGC
The DNA here is from genome assembly GCF_001668695.1 of Mycobacterium sp. E2497. NCBI lineage: Bacteria > Bacillati > Actinomycetota > Actinomycetes > Mycobacteriales > Mycobacteriaceae > Mycobacterium > Mycobacterium sp. E2497. The sequence continues at coordinate 18,402 of NZ_LZKD01000225.1, read as the reverse complement.
GAGGTTGACCGAGGCGGGCGTGCAGGTGACGGCCGGGGTGCTGGCCGACGAAGTGGCCGGTGGGCCGTTGCGGGAGTGGCTGCACAAGCAGCGGTCCGGGCTGCCGCACGTGACCTGGAAATACGCCAGCAGCGTCGATGGCCGCAGCGCGGCCGCCGACGGCACCAGCCAGTGGATTTCCAGCGAGGCCTCGCGGCTGGACCTGCATCGCCGCCGCGGGGCGGCCGACGCGATCGTGGTCGGCACCGGCACCGTGCTGGCCGACGATCCGGCGTTGACCGCCCGCTTGCCCGACGGCTCGCTGGCCGACCGGCAGCCGCTGCGCGTGGTGGTAGGCATGCGTGAAATACCTTCGGAGGCAAAGGTTCTCAACGACGATTCGCGGACCATGGTGATTCGCACGCACGATCCCATGGAGGTGATCAAGGCGCTGTCCGATCGCACCGACGTCCTGCTGGAGGGCGGTCCCACCCTCGCGGGCGCCTTCCTGCGGGCGGGGGCGGTCAATCGCATCCTGGTTTATGTCGCGCCGATGCTGCTGGGCGGTCCCGTCTCCGCGGTCGACGACGTCGGGGTGCCCACGATCGCGCGGGCGTTGCGCTGGCAGTTCGACGGGATCGACCGCGTCGGGCCGGATTTGCTGCTCAGCCTGGTGCCGCGCGCCGAGTAGGAGCCGTTAGCGCTGGTGTTCCCCGAGCGCGACGGTCTGCGGCTCGGGAATCTCCGGTTCCTCGGCGTGCTCCTTGCGGCCGCCGATCAGCAGGCCGAGCAGCGCTCCCAAGATGCAGATGACCACGGTGGCGCTGAAGATGTCGCCGTACATCATGGCGAACGCCTTGAGGTACATCGTGCCCTGGGCGGCGATCCGCTCCAGCAACGAGGCGTTGGGGGGTATCGCGGCCGTCAATCCGGCCACGATCTGGTTGAACCGGTACAGGCCCCACGCGCTCAGCGCGGCCACGCCGATCAACATGCCCGTCATCCGGGCCACCACCACCGCGGCCGAGGCGATGCCGTGCTGCGCCGCGGGAACCACCCGCAGCGCCGCGGAGGTCAGCGGCCCGATCACCAGGCCGAGGCCGACACCGGCCACCAGAAGGTCGGCGTGCAACACGGGGACGCTGAACACCCCGAAGATGTCGTGCTTCTGGCTCAGCACGTCTTGGCGCCAGTAGTGGATCAGCCAGTAGCCGTAGGCCGCGATCAGCAGCCCGATGAAGGTCATCACCCGGTCGCCCACCCGGGTGGCGATCCAGCCGCCGAGCACCGCCCCGATCGGCAGGGCGATCAGGAACCACAGCAGCAGCCCGGCGGCCTGCGTCTGGTCCATCTGCAGCACCCCCTGGCCGAACAGCTCGACGTCCACCAGGGTCACCATCAGCGCCGCCCCCGCGGCCAGCGACGCCCCCAGCGCGGCCAGGAACGGGCGGAAGTGCACTCCCGCCGGCTCGATCAGCCGGGTGCGCGAGAACCGTTCCCACAGCAGGAACAGCACGGCGACCACGACGGCCCCGATCACCAACGGCGCCCCGTAGCTCGGCAGGATCTGTTTGCCGTCGGGCTGGGGGTTGTACAAGCCGATCACGGCGAGGCCCAGGGCGACCGCGAGCAGCACGCCACCGACCAGGTCCACCCGCTCGGGCTCCTCCACCCGCTCGTGCGACGGCAGGCTGAACTGGATCATCACCATCGCGATCAGGGTCAGCGGGACGTTGATCCAGAAGACGTAGCGCCAATCGTGGAACAGGTACACGATGAAGATCCCATACAGCGGGCCCAGCACGCTGCCGAGCTCCTGCGCGGCGCCGATGCCGCCCAGCACGCCGGCGCGGTTGCGTTGCGCCCACAAGTCGGCGCCCAGGGCCAGCGTGACCGGCAAAAGCGCGCCGCTGGCCACACCCTGGATGGTGCGGCCGCCGATCAAAAGGTGGAAGTCGCCCCAGTGCCCGGCCAGTGCGGTCACCACCGAGCCCACCATGAACAGGGTCAGGCTGACCTGCAGCACCAGCTTGCGGCCGAACCGGTCGGAGGCCCGTCCCAGCAGCGGCATCGCCGCGATGTAGCCCAGCAGGTACATCGTGATGATCCAGGTGATGCGCTGCAGCTGGTTGATCGGGATGTGAACGTCGCTCATGATGTCGCGCATGATCGTCACGACGACGTAGGCGTCCAGGGCGCCCAACAGCACCGCCAGACTGCCGGCGCTGATCGCGACGCGGCGCCCGGTCTGCGAACTCATGAACTCACCGGGGGCTTGGTCACCTGCACCTGCTCGCCCCAGTTGGACAGCGTGACCTGGATGGAATTGCCCGAACTCTTCTGCATGTTGGCCTGAACCAGCTGGTGGTCACCCGTCTCCTGGATCCACACCGTGCTCGGCACCGGCTGCGTCGCGTTGAACTGCGGCATGATCTTGTTCACCGCGTCCGCCGACACGTTGCCGCTGACGCGAATGGTGCTCTGGCCGTTGATGGTTTCGCGGCCCTCGGCCTTGGCGTTGGTGAAGTTCGCCAGCGCGTTGGCCAGGCCGGTGTCCGGGTTGAGCAGCACCGACACGTCGTAGATGTCGGATGCCTTGCCGAAGTCGCTCCACTTGTTCGGCGTCAGCGTGGCGTACAGGGTGCCGTCGACGACCACGAAGTTGGCGTCGATGTCGGAGCCGCCGAGGGTGATCGTGGCGTTGCCCGACGCGGCGGTGGCCGGCGCCGTGGTGAGGTCACCGGTCAGCGTTTTGATCGGCAGCCCCTGGATCTTGCCCTGAATGCTGAGCACGAGGTGCACGCTCTTCACATTCTTGGTGGCGTCGGCCGACTGCTTGACCAGGGTCGTGGCGTCGGGCAGCGGGGCGCCGCTCTGCTTCGAGCCCGACGAACAGCCGGCGATCAAGGCGGTGGCGAGGGTCAGGGATGCGAGGACGGCCGATAGACGGCGGCGGGTCTGCATACCTTGCATCGTAGAGGGTGCCGGTGACCGGCTTGGGAGACGCGGGGCCGAGGTGTCGCGCCGGCGCCGAGCCTTCGGCCTGCTCACCAGCGCGGCGGCGGGTCTCCGGCGGCCGATTAACCTGATGACATGTTCACCGGAATTGTCGAGGAACTCGGAGAGGTGACGGCTCGCGACATGCTGGCCGACGCCGCGCGGCTGACCATCCGCGGACCCGTCGTCACCTCCGACGCCGGGCACGGCGACTCGATCGCCGTCAACGGCGTCTGCCTGACCGTCGCCGAGCTGCTGCCCGACGGGCAGTTCACCGCCGACGTGATGGCCGAGACCCTCAACCGCTCCAACCTGGGCGCGCTGCAGGTCGGCAGCCCGGTCAACCTGGAGCGCGCGGCGGCCGTCAACAGCCGCCTGGGCGGGCACATCGTGCAGGGGCACGTGGACGGGACCGGGCAGGTGGTGGCCCGGACGCCGTCCGAGCACTGGGAAGTGGTGCGGATCGAGATCCCCGCGGGTGTGGCCCGCTACGTCGTCGAGAAGGGGTCGATCACGGTCGACGGGATCTCGTTGACGGTCTCCGGGCTCGCCAGCGAACCGGGGGACTGGTTCGAGGTTTCGCTGATCCCCACCACCCGCGAGCTGACCACCTTGGGACGTGCCCCGGTCGGAACGCAGGTGAACCTCGAGGTCGACGTCATCGCCAAATACGTCGAACGGTTGCTCACCGCGCGCTAGCTGGTGCGCGTTGGGGGCCGTGCCGAACGCGTTAGCAGGGCTCGCCCGGCGGCGTCCAATACGGCTCGCCGGACGGGGTGTAGCACGGCGGCGGTGCGTCGGGCGGCGGGGCCGTCATCGCATCGGCCGGAAGAACCCAGTTACCCCAGCGCCCGGGATCGGTGCACCCGCCGACGCTCACATGCCGGCCGCCGACGTCGGCGCACGCGTCGGCCGTCGCCGGTTGCGGGGAGGCGATGCCCGCTGCGAGTCCGCCGGCGAACATCAAGGTCACGGCCGGTACCGCCAGTCTCACTGTGATTTTCATCCGCTCAGCGTAGATTGCTGGCACTCGATCGGGGGTCGTTTCGCCGCGCCGGTCCTCCGAACCGCCTATTGCTGCGGGGGCACCGGGAGCCGGGGGCGCCGGTGGCGCGTCGGTCAGCACGAAATGCAGCGGCAATAAGGCGGCCCGGGCGGTGGTTCATACTGAATGCAACACTTGGGCTCTTCCTGCGGACCCCTGAGACAGCAAGGTAGCGACGATGACGAGGTTGGACTCCGTCGAGAGGGCGGTTGCCGACATTGCGGCCGGTAAGGCCGTCGTCGTCATCGACGACGAGGACCGCGAGAACGAGGGCGACCTGATCTTCGCCGCCGAAAAGGCGACCCCGGAGCTGGTGGCGTTCATGGTTCGCTACACCTCGGGGTACCTGTGCGTGCCGCTGGACGGCGCGATCTGCGACCGGCTGGGCCTGCTGCCCATGTACGCGGTGAACCAGGACAAGCACGGAACCGCCTACACCGTCACCGTCGACGCGAGAAACGGTGTGGGTACCGGGATCTCGGCCTCCGATCGGGCCACCACCATGCGCCTGCTGGCCGATCCGGCCAGCGTCGCCAACGATTTCACCCGCCCCGGCCACGTGGTTCCGTTGCGCGCCAAGGACGGTGGCGTGCTGCGCCGCCCCGGCCACACAGAGGCCGCGGTCGACCTGGCGCGGATGGCGGGGCTGCAGCCGGCGGGCGCGATCTGCGAGATCGTCAGCCAAAAGGACGAAGGCGCGATGGCGCAGACCGACGAGCTGCGGGTCTTCGCCGACGAGCACGACCTCGCGCTGATCACCATCGCCGACCTGATCGAGTGGCGACGCAAGCACGAGAAGCACATCGAGCGGATCGCCGAGGCCCGCATACCCACCCGGCACGGCGAGTTTCGCGCGATCGGCTACGCCAGCATCTATGAGGATGTCGAACACGTTGCGCTGGTTCGCGGCGAGATCGCCGGGCCGAACGCCGACGGCGACGACGTGTTGGTCCGCGTGCACTCCGAGTGCCTGACCGGTGACGTGTTCGGTTCTCGCCGTTGCGATTGCGGCCCCCAACTGGACGCGGCGATGGCGATGGTGGCGCGGGAGGGGCGCGGCATCGTGCTGTATATGCGCGGCCACGAGGGCCGCGGCATCGGCCTGATGCACAAATTGCAGGCCTACCAGCTGCAGGACGCCGGCGAGGACACCGTCGACGCCAACCTCAAGCTCGGATTGCCCGCGGACGCACGGGATTACGGAATCGGTGCGCAGATACTGGTCGACCTCGGGGTTCGCTCGATGCGGCTGTTGACCAACAACCCGGCCAAGCGGGTGGGGCTGGACGGCTACGGCCTGCACATCATCGAGCGGGTGCCGCTGCCGGTGCGCGCCAACGCGGAGAACATCCGTTACCTGATGACCAAGCGCGACAAGATGGGCCACGACCTGGCGGGGTTGGACGACTTCCACGAATCCGTCCATCTGCCGGGCGAATTCGGCGGTGCTTTGTGAGTCCCGCCGCGGGTGTGCCGGAGTTTCCACCCCTGGACGCATCCGGCCTGCGGCTGGCCCTCGTCGCGAGTACCTGGCACACCGAGATCTGCGATGCCCTACTGGCCGGTGCGCGCAAGGTGGCGTCCGAGTCCGGTATCGACAACCCGACGGTGGTTCGGGTGATCGGTGCGATCGAGATTCCCGTGGTGGCCCAGGAACTGACCCGCAACCACGACGCCGTGGTCGCCCTCGGAGTGGTGATCCGTGGGCAGACACCGCATTTCGATTACGTCTGCGATGCGGTGACGCAGGGACTGACCCGGGTCTCGCTGGATTCGTCGACGCCGGTGGCCAATGGGGTGCTGACCACCGACACCGAGCAGCAGGCGCTGGACCGCGCCGGCCTTCCCGAATCGGCCGAGGACAAGGGCGCCCAGGCGACCGGCGCGGCGCTGCAAACCGCGCTGACGCTGCGCGACCTGCGCTCCCGGTCGTGACCGACCGACAGGACTGGGACGTCGAGTTGCGGCCCCATCGCACGCCGATGTTCGTTTACGCTGCGGCCGTCGTCATCGTGGCGGTGCACATCGCGATCGGCTTCCTGCTCAAGGTCGGCTCCACCGGCGTGGTGTTCCACACCAGCGACCAGGTGGCGATGGTGTTGCTCGGGGTGGTTCTCGCCGGCGTGATCCTGCTGTTCGCCCGGCCCCGGCTCCGGGTCGGGGCGGCCGGGATATCGGTGCGTAACCTGTTGGGCGACAAGCTCATCGAATGGCCGGATGTCGCCGGTGTCTCGTTTCCGGCGGGTAACCGCTGGGCGCGCATCGACCTGCCCGACGACGAGTACATCCCCGTGATGGCGATCCAGGCCGTCGACAAGGAGCGCGCGGTCAGCGCGATGGATACCGTGCGGTCATTGCTGGCGCGGTACCGGCCCGACCTGCACACCCACTGAAAAGGCTACTGAAAGGGCTATCCGCGCAGGCACGGATAGCCCTTCAGGTGGACGGGTCAGAAGTTCTTGCAGTCGGTCATCATCTGCTGGAAGATCGGCAAAGCCTGCTGCGCGCCCTGGTTGTGCTCGATGGCGTGGAGCAGGTTCACGCGCTGATCCGGCGACGACGCCAGGTACTGCTGCAGGAACTGCTGGTTCGGCGGCGACTGGTCGAGGTACTGAGCGGCCATCGGGTTTTCCGCGTGCACAGCCCGCATCGCCTGGTCATAACTGCACGTCGTGTTGATCATCGGGCCGTAATCGGGGGCAGCGGATGCGACCCCGGCGGCGGCGGTCGACGCCAATGCCAGACCGCCGACCCCCATCGCGAGTCTGGTCAACGAGCGCTTGAACATCTGTGGACTCCCTCCATTGATTACCACCCACTGTAACGTCCAGCTACACCCTTGGTAACCGGAACGGGAGCCCTCCAAACTGTCCTCACCAACGGTGAATTGCCGTAACCCCAGGTCGCCGCCGTTAATTTCGCCGATGGCTGACTACCGAGGCCGCCCTTCCATCGAACGCACGTTTGAAAATGCGTGCCGATCGCGGGTGGCCCGGCCGCGGCTCGGCGCGATCCAACCACCCGATCCCGACAACCCGCGGCCCTCGTCGCGGCTACTAGCCTGGATGGGTGCCAGATCCCGCCACGTATCGCCCCGCGCCCGGGTCCATCCCGGTCGAGCCGGGCGTGTACCGGTTCCGGGATACGCACGGTCGGGTCATCTACGTCGGCAAGGCCAAGAGCCTGCGCAGCCGGCTGACGTCCTACTTCGCCGACGTCGCCGGCCTGCACCCGCGTACCCGGCAGATGGTGACCACCGCCGCCAAGGTGGAGTGGACGGTGGTCAACACCGAAGTCGAGGCGCTGCAGCTCGAATACAACTGGATCAAGGAGTTCGACCCGCGCTTCAACGTTCGTTACCGCGACGACAAGACCTACCCGGTGCTGGCCGTGACGCTCAACGAAGAGTTTCCCCGGCTGATGGTCTATCGCGGTCCGCGCCGCAAAGGCGTCCGCTATTTCGGGCCCTACTCCCACGCGTGGGCGATCCGGGAAACGCTGGACCTGCTCACCCGGGTCTTTCCGGCCCGCACCTGTTCGGCCGGTGTGTTCAAGCGGCACAAGCAGATCGACCGTCCCTGCCTGCTCGGCTACATCGACAAGTGCTCGGCGCCCTGCGTGGGCCGGGTCAGTGCCGAGCAGCACCGCCAGATCGTCGACGACTTCTGCGACTTTTTGTCCGGCAAGACCGACCGTTACGCCCGCGAGCTGGAACAGCGGATGCACGCCGCCTCCGACGAACTCGACTTCGAGCGGGCCGCGCGCCTTCGCGACGACCTGGGCGCGCTCAAGCGCGCCATGGAGAAACAGGCCGTGGTGCTCGGCGACGGCACCGACGCCGACGTGGTCGCCTTCGCCGACGACGAGCTGGAGGCGGCGGTGCAGGTGTTCCATGTTCGCGGCGGCCGGGTCCGCGGTCAGCGCGGCTGGATCGTCGAAAAGTCGGCGGAAGCAGGCGATTCCGGCGAGGAACAGTTGGTCGAGCAGTTCCTGACGCAGTTCTACGGCGAGCAGGCCGAGCTGGGCTTCCCAACCGAGCAAGCCGCCGACGAGGCCGCCAACCCGGTGCCGCGCGAGGTGCTGGTGCCGTGCCTGCCGTCCAACTCCGAGGAACTGGCCAGCTGGCTGTCCGGCCTGCGCGGTTCGCGGGTCGCGCTGCGGGTGCCGCGCCGCGGGGACAAGCGGGCCTTGGCCGAAACCGTGCAACGCAACGCCAAAGAGGCGCTGCAGCAGCACAAGCTGAAGCGAGCCGGCGACTTCAACGCCAGATCGGCTGCGCTGCAGAACATTCAGGACGCCCTCGGGCTGGCCGATGCGCCGCTGCGCATCGAATGCGTGGACATCAGCCACGTGCAGGGCACCGACGTGGTGGGCTCGCTGGTCGTGTTCGAGGACGGCCTGCCGCGCAAGTCGGACTACCGCCACTTCGGCATCCGCGAAGCCGCCGGGCAGGGCCGCTCCGACGACGTCGCCTCGATCGCCGAGGTGACCCGGCGCCGGTTCGCGCGGCACCTGAGCGAACAGAACGACCCGAATATGCTTTCGGCCGAAGGGAAATCGCGCCGGTTCGCCTATCCGCCCAACCTCTACGTCGTCGACGGTGGCGCGCCGCAGGTCAACGCGGCCAGCGCCGTGCTCGAGGACCTGGGCATCACCGACGTCGCGGTGATCGGCCTGGCCAAGCGGCTGGAAGAGATATGGGTGCCGTCGGAGCCGGACCCCGTCATCATGCCCCGCAACAGTGAGGGGCTCTATCTGCTGCAACGGATTCGTGACGAGGCGCACCGGTTCGCCATCACCTACCATCGCAGCAAGCGATCCAAGCGAATGACCGCCTCGGCGCTCGATTCGGTGCCAGGATTGGGGGAGCATCGCCGCAAGGCGCTGGTAACCCACTTCGGATCGATAGCCCGCCTCAAGGAGGCCACCGTCGACCAGATCACGGCCGTTCCCGGCATCGGTGTGGCCACCGCCACCGCCGTTCTGGAGGCTTTGCGACCTGAAATGCTGCGGCCCGAGCGGCCCGGAGAAGGCGAATGACGGGTGAGCTGGCGGAGGGCCGCCCGACGGACGCCCGTCCAGACGGTGGGGCCGGGATCGACGTCGTCCTGGTGACCGGATTGTCGGGCGCCGGGCGGGGTACCGCGGCCAAGGTGCTCGAAGACCTCGGCTGGTACGTGGCCGACAACCTGCCGCCCCAGCTGATCACCCGGATGGTGGATTTCGGCATGGACGCCGGGTCGCGCATCACCCGGCTGGCGGTGGTGATGGACGTGCGGTCACGCGGCTTCACCGGCGACCTCGATGAGGTGCGCACCGAGTTGGCCACCCGCAACATCAGGCCCCGGGTGGTGTTCATGGAGGCATCCGACGACATGCTGGTGCGCCGCTACGAACAGAACCGCCGCAGCCATCCACTGCAGGGCGACCAAACCCTGGCCGAGGGCATCGCCGCCGAACGCCGGATGCTCGCGCCGGTGCGCGCCACCGCCGACCTGATCATCGACACGTCGACGCTGTCCGTGCGGGGCTTGCGGGAGAGCATCGAGCGCGCGTTCGGTGGCGACGTCAGCACGTCGATCAGCGTCACCGTCGAGTCGTTCGGCTTCAAGTACGGGCTGCCGATGGACGCAGACATGGTGATGGACGTGCGGTTCCTGCCCAACCCGCACTGGGTCGACGAGCTGCGACCGCTCACCGGACAGGACCCGGCCGTCAGCGAATACGTGCTGAGCCAGCCCGGCGCCGCGGACTTCCTCGACGCCTACCATCGGTTGCTGTCTTTGGTCGTCGACGGCTACCGCCGGGAGGGTAAGCGCTACATGACGGTCGCCATCGGCTGCACCGGCGGTAAGCATCGCAGCGTCGCGATCGCCGAGGCGCTGATGGGACTGCTCAAGGGCAACCCGCAACTGTCGGTGCGGGCGCTGCACCGGGATCTGGGTCGCGAATGAGCGCCCCGATGAATCAGGGCATCGTCGCGCTGGGCGGGGGACACGGCCTGTACGCGACGCTGTCGGCGGCGCGCCGGTTGACCCCCCATGTCACCGCCGTGGTGACCGTCGCCGACGACGGGGGTTCGTCCGGCCGGCTGCGCAGCGAACTGAACGTGGTGCCGCCGGGTGATCTGCGAATGGCGTTGGCGGCCTTGGCGTCCGACAGCCCGCACGGGCGATTGTGGGCGACCATCCTGCAGCACCGGTTCGGTGGCAACGGCGCGCTGGCCGGACATCCGATCGGCAACCTGATGCTCGCCGGGCTGTCCGAGGTGCTGGCCGATCCAGTGGCCGCGCTCGACGAGCTCGGCAGGATTCTCGGCGTCAAGGGCCGGGTGCTGCCGATGTGCCCGATCGCGCTGCAGATCGAGGCGGACGTGTCCGGCCTGGAGACCGATCCGCGGATGTTCCGGTTGATCCGCGGCCAGGTGGCGGTCGCCACCACGCCGGGCAAGGTGCGGCGGGTCCGGCTGCTGCCGTCCGACCCTCCGGCGACCCGGCAGGCCGTCGACGCCATCATGGCCGCCGACCTGGTGGTGCTGGGTCCCGGCTCGTGGTTCACCAGCGTGATCCCGCACGTGCTGGTACCCGGGCTGGCGGCGGCGCTGCGGGCCACCACCGCCCGTCGTGCCCTGGTGCTCAATCTCGTGGCCGAGCCGGGGGAGACTGCCGGCTTCTCCGTGGAGCGGCATCTGCACGTGTTGGCCCAGCATGCACCGGGTTTCACCGTGCACGACATCATCATCGATGCCGAGCGGGTTCCCGGGGAGCGGGAGCGGGAGCACCTGCGGCGCACGGCGACGCTGCTTTCGGCCGAGGTCCACTTCGTCGACGTGGCTCGACCTGGTACACCTTTACATGACCCAGGCAAGCTCGCGGCGGCCCTGGACGGGGTCCGGGCGGCCCGCAAGGGTCCGGCAGCGCCCCCGATCACGGCCACCGCGGATATTCGGGTCGACGGTGCAAGCCCACAGCCCGGGGGCAACGGACCGGCCGGCAGCGGACCAAGGGGTGACGACGCGTGGCGATGACGACCGAAGTCAAGGACGAGCTCAGCCGCCTGGTCGTGAAGTCGGTGAGCGCGCGTCGCGCGGAAGTGACGTCCCTGCTGAGGTTCGCCGGCGGGCTGCACATCGTCGGCGGCCGGGTGGTGGTGGAGGCCGAGGTGGACCTCGGAAACGTCGCCCGGCGGCTGCGCAAGGACATCTTCGAGCTCTATGGCTACAACGCGGTGGTGCATGTGTTGTCCGCCAGCGGGATTCGCAAGACCACCCGCTACGTGCTGCGGGTGGCCAACGACGGCGAGGCGCTGGCACGCCAGACCGGCCTGCTCGACAACCGCGGCCGCCCGGTGCGGGGCTTGCCGGCCCAGGTGGTGGGCGGCAGCATCACCGACGCCGAAGCCGCGTGGCGCGGAGCCTTCCTGGCGCACGGGTCGCTGACCGAGCCGGGGCGGTCGTCGGCGCTGGAGGTCAGCTGCCCCGGCCCCGAGGCCGCGCTGGCGTTGGTGGGCGCGGCGCGCCGGCTCGGGGTCAGCGCGAAGGCCCGCGAGGTGCGTGGCGCCGACCGGGTGGTGGTGCGCGACGGCGAGGCCATCGGCGCGCTGCTGACCCGGATGGGCGCGCAGGACACCCGGCTCATCTGGGAGGAGCGCCGGATGCGTCGCGAGGTGCGGGCGACGGCCAACCGGCTCGCCAACTTCGACGACGCCAACCTGCGCCGCTCGGCCAGGGCCGCCGTCGCGGCGGCCGCCCGGGTGGAACGCGCGCTGGAGATCCTCGGCGACACCGTGCCCGACCATTTGGCCTCGGCCGGCAAGCTACGCGTCGAGCACCGGCAGGCCTCGCTGGAGGAGCTGGGCCGGCTCGCCGACCCCCCGATGACGAAAGACGCTGTCGCCGGCCGCATTAGGCGGCTGCTGTCGATGGCCGATCGCAAGGCGAAAATCGAGGGCATCCCGGACACCGAATCGGCGGTGACTCCGGATTTGCTGGAAGACGCGTAATCGGTAGCGTCAATCGCTGTTCGCGACGGGTGGGTGGGGGCTACGGTCGGGTGATGAAGCGGCTTTCGAGCGTTGATGCGGCGTTTTGGTCGGCCGAGACCGCGGGCTGGCACATGCATGTGGGCGCACTGGCGATTTGCGACCCGAAGGATTCGCCGGAGTACAGCTTCCAGCGGCTCCGCGAGTTGATCGTCGAGCGGCTGCCCGAGCTGCCGCAGCTGCGGTGGCGGGTCACCGGTGCGCCGCTCGGGCTGGACCGGCCGTGGTTCGTCGAAGACGAGGAGTTGGACATCGACTTCCACATCCGGCACATCGCCGTGCCGGCGCCCGGCGGCCGCCGCGAGCTGGAGGAATTGGTGGGCCGGCTGATGTCCTACAAGCTGGACCGTGCCCGGCCGTTGTGGGAGATGTGGGTGATCGAGGGCGTGGAGGGCGGCCGGGTCGCGTCGCTGACCAAGATGCACCACGCCATCGTCGACGGCGTCTCCGGCGCCGGCCTGGGTGAGATCCTGTTGGACGTCACGCCGGAACCGCGCCCGCCACAACGGGAAACAGTCGGTTCGCTGGTGGGCTCACGGATTCCGGGCATCGAACGGCGGGCGGTGGGCGCGCTCATCAACGTCGGAGTCAAGACGCCCTTCCGCATCGCCAGGCTCGTGGAGCAAACCGTGCGCCAGCAGATCGCCGCGCTGGGCGTGAGCGGCCGGCCCCCACGGTATTTCGAAGCCCCCAAGACCCGGTTCAACGCGCCCGTGTCCCCGCACCGGCGGATCACCGGCTGCCGTGTCGAGCTGGCCCGGGCCAAGGCCGTCAAGGACGCCTACGGTGTCAAGCTGAACGACGTCGTGCTGGCGCTGGTGGCCGGCGCCGCCCGGGAGTACTTGCAGAAGCGTGGTGAGCTGCCCGCCAAACCGCTCATCGCCCAGATCCCCGTCTCGACCCGCACCGACGACGACAAGGATGACGTCGGCAACAAGGTGAGCTCGATGACCGTGTCGCTGGCCACCGACGTCGACGACCCCGCCGAGCGGCTGCGGGCCATCCACGAAAGTACCCAGAACGCCAAGCTGATGGCCAAGGCGTTGTCGGCGCACCAGATCATGGGCCTGACCGAGACCACGCCGCCGGGGTTGCTGCAGTTGGCCGCGCGGGCCTACACCGCCAGCGGGCTGTCGCGAAACCTGGCGCCTATCAACCTGGTTGTCTCGAATGTGCCGGGCCCGCCGTTCCCGTTGTACATGGCCGGCGCCAAGCTGGATTCGCTGGTGCCGCTCGGTCCGCCGGTCATGGACGTCGCCCTGAACATCACCTGCTTCTCCTACACCGACTACCTGGACTTCGGTTTCGTGACGACGCCTGAGGTGGCCAACGACATCGACGACATGGCGGACCGGATCGAGCCGGCGCTCACCGAGCTCGAGAAGGCGGCCACGCGGGAGTGAGCTAGCGGCGATCGCGAGCGCGGCGTAGCCGGGCGAAGTCGGGTCGCCGCCAGCGTTGGCGGCGATCGCGAGCGCGGCGTAGCCGGGCGAAGTCGGGTCGCCGCCGTCAGCGTTCTCTGCCAAGGTCTGCGCGCGCTCCTCATCCCTGCGCGCGGAACAGCTGTGGGACTTTATGCCCTATCCGCGACTCGGCGTGCGGCCATAATTAGAACAAGTTGCAGAACGGCTATTAATGCGCCTGTCCAGCGAAAACAACAAAATACTCGATCAACATCGCAACGTGCTCTAGTCCTCTGACTAAGTCCGCACGGGTGGAGGTAGCAGTGACGACCATTCAAGAAGTCGATGCCCAGTCCGTTCTGGCCGCCATCGACGACTTGCTGCCCAAGCTGCGGCAGCGGGCGCAGGAGACCGAGGAGCTGCGGCGGCTGCCGGACGCCACCGTCAGCGAACTGCAGGAAATCGGTTTCTTTCGTCTGCTGCAACCGGGGCAGTGGGGCGGGATGCAGTGTGATCCGACGGTGTTCTTCGAGGCTGTCCGGCGCCTGGCCAGTGCGTGCGGGTCGACCGGGTGGGTGGCGTCGATTCTGGGCGTGCACAACTGGCATGCGGCACAGTTCGACCAGCAGGCCCAGCACGACGTATGGGGCGAGGACGCCAACGTGCGCATCTCCTCCTCATATGCCCCCATGGGTGCGGGCCAGGTGGTCGACGGTGGTTATCTGGTCAATGGCTCGTGGAACTGGTCGTCGGGTTGCGACCATGCCACGTGGACCTTCGTCGGTGGCCCGGTGATCAAGGACGGCCAGCCGGTCGACTTCGGCAGCTTCCTGATCCCCAAAAGCGATTACCGCATCGACGACGTCTGGCATGTCGTCGGCCTGAAGGGCACCGGCAGCAACACCCTGGTCATCAGGGACGTGTTCGTGCCCCGGCACCGGTTCCTGTCCTACAAGGCGATGAACGACCACACCGCCGGCGGTTTGGTGACCAACACCGCCCCGGTCTACCAGATGCCATGGGGCACCATGCATCCCACCACGATTACTGCACCCATCGTCGGCATGGCATACGGCGCCTATGAATCCCATGTCGAGCATCAAGGCAAGCGGGTGCGCGCGGCGTTCGCGGGGGAGAAGTCCAAAGACGACCCCTTCGCCAAGGTCCGTATCGCCGAGGCGGCCAGCGATATCGACGCCGCGTGGCGGCAGCTGATGGGCAACGTCGGCGACGAGTACGCGTGTCTGGTGGCGGGCCGGGAGGTCCCGTTCGAGCTGCGGGCCCGGGCCCGTCGCGACCAGGTGCGCGCCACCGCCCGCGCGGTCGCCTCGATCGACCGGCTGTTCGACGCCTCGGGCGCCACCGCGTTGGCCAATAGCGCTCCGATTCAACGGTTTTGGCGTGATGCGCACGCCGGCCGGGTGCACGCCGCCAACGATCCCGAGCGGGCCTACCTGATCTTCGGCAACCACGAATTCGGGCTGCCACCCGCCGACACGATGGTCTAACTCAACGCTGGTCTGACTCGCAGAGGAGCCACCGATGACCTGCCCACATCTTCCCCCCGGATTCGACCCGACCGACCCGGACATCTACGCCGAGCGACTGCCCGTCGAGGAGCTCGCGGAACTCCGCCGCAACGCACCCATCTGGTGGTGTGACCAGCCCATCGGCAAGGGCGGCTTCAACGACGGCGGCTTCTGGGTGGTGACGAAACACAAGGACGTGAAAGAGGTCTCGCTGCGCAACGACGTCTTCTCCAGCTGGCTCAACGGCGCCATCCCGCGCTTCGCCGACGACATGAGCCGCGAGGACATCGACTTGCAGCGACTCGTCCTGCTCAACATGGACCCGCCGCACCACACTCGGCTGCGCAGGATCATCTCCCGCGGGTTCACGCCGCGCGCGATCGGCCGGCTGCGTGACGAGCTCAACGAGCGGGCCCAGGCCATCGCCAAGGCCGCTGCCGCCGGAGCCTCCGGGGATTTCGTCGAGCAGGTGGCGTGCGAACTGCCGCTGCAGGCCATCGCCGGGCTACTCGGCGTGCCGCAAGAGGACCGCGGCAAGCTCTTCCGTTGGTCCAACGAGATGACCGGCGCCCAGGACCCGGAGTACGCGCACGTCGATCCCAAGGTGTCCTCGGCGGAGGTGCTGGCCTACGCGATGAAGATGGCCGAGATCAAGAACGAAAATCCCGGCGACGACATCGTTTCCACGTTGCTGCAGGCGGATATCGACGGCGAGAAGCTCTCCGACGACGAGTTCGGGTTCTTCGTGATGATGCTGGCGGTCGCCGGCAACGAGACCACGCGCAATTCGATCACCCAGGGCATGATGGCCTTCTGCGACTTCCCCGACCAGTGGGAGCTGTACAAGAAGGAACGCCCGGAGACCGCGGCGGACGAGATCGTCCGGTGGGCCACCCCGGTGACCGCATTCCAGCGGACCGCCAAAGAGGACACCGAACTGTCGGGCGTGCCGATCAAGAAGGGCCAGCGGGTGTTGATGTTCTACCGCTCGGCCAACTTCGACGAGGACGTCTTCACCGATCCGTTCCGATTCGACATCCTACGTAACCCCAACCCGCACGTCGGTTTTGGCGGCACCGGCGAGCACTACTGCATTGGCGCCAACCTGGCCAAGTTGACGATCAACCTCATGTTCAACGCCATCGCCGACCACATGCCCGACCTCACGCCCATCGCAAAACCGCAGCGGATCCGGTCGGGGTGGCTCAACGGCATCAAGCACTGGCAGGTCGACTACACCGGCGGGTGCCCCGTCGCGCACTGAATGGCGCGACTATTGGGGCTGTGCAACCTTGGGCCGCAGGTTCTCTTCCACCTCGGTGTGCCAATACTTGTTCGCGGCGGTGGTGTCGACCTCGTACTCGAAGCGGTCGGTCATCTCCTGCGTGACGTCGGCGGCGTCGACATAGAACTGCTGATACCAGCGGCGCAGCTGATAGACCGGGCCGTCCTCTTCGACCAGCAACGGGTTTTCGATCCGGGTCTTGCGCTTCCAGATCTCGACGTCCTGCAGGAAGCCCATGCTGACGCCTTCGGTGAATGCCTTGGACAGCTTCTCGGTGGCGGCGTCGTCCATGCCCTCGGGCTTTTTCACGATAATGCCCCACTGCAGCATGAAGGAGTTCTGCGTGACGGGGTAGTGGCAGTTGACGAGGATCGATTCCACCTTGTAGCCGCCGTAGCTGTTGTGCAGCCAGTTGATCATGAACGACGGGCCGAAGTAGGAGGCCTCGGAATCCAGTGTCTGTTCGCCGGTGTAGTGCGAACCGCCGAGCAGCACATCGGGCCGGCCCACGGTGCGCAGGTATTGCGAAGCGATATGGCCTTCGAAGACGTTTTTGAAGTACGTCGGGAAGCCGTAGTGGATGTAGAAGAAGTGCGCCATGTCGACGATGTTGTCCACGATCTCGCGGCAGTTCGAACCCTCGATGAGCTCACTGCGCCAACGCCATTCGGTCCACTCGTCACTGGCGGCCTCGGGAATGTCGGGAATCTGCAATTCCCGTGACGGCGGGTTGCCCTCCTGGTCGTGCCAGACGAACAACAGACCGTTGTGCACCTCGGTGGGCCAGGAGCGCGTGCGCGCCATTCGCGGAGTGCGCTTGGCATACGGCACCTCTTTGCACCTGCCGTCGCCGCCCCACCGCCAGTCGTGAAACGGGCACGCGACGGTATCGCCCTTGACCACTCCCTGCGACAAGTCCCCGCCCATGTGCCGGCAGTAGGCGTCGAGAACGTGCAGATTGTGTTCGGTGTCGGCGAAGACGACGAGCTTGGTGCCGAAGATGTTGACCGCGTGGGGCTTGCCGTCCAGGAAGTCCTTGACCACGCCTAGGCAGTGCCAGCCGCGAGCAAACCGGGTCGGCAACGTTCCGACGTCAATCTCCCGGACGCCGACGCCAGCGGTATCGATACTCACTCCACGCCTCCAGTAGCTCATCGGCCGAACTAGAACACGTTATAGTTTCCGCCCATCAGCGCGGCGTGGATGCAGGCTAAAGCCCCTAGATGTGTGACTTATTGCCCTAGTGGTGAAGCCTTGCTAGGTCAATCGCTGTGTCATCCGGGTTCGTCGTCGTCGCCGTCTTCGAGGAGTCGTTCGGGGTGGTGGTAGCTGTTGGTGCGGGGTTGTCCGCGATCGAGGTGGGGTGGGGGGAGCCATTCGGTTTGGCCGCGGGCGTTGGTGCGGGTGGTCCAGCCTTGTTCGGCGAGTCGGTTGTCGGGGCCGCAGGCCAGGGTGAGGTCGTCGATGTCGGTGCGGCGGGTGGCTTGCCAGCCGCGGACGTGGTGGACCTGGCTGTGGTAGGCCGGCGCGTCGCAGCCGGGTTTCGTACACCCACGGTCCTTGGCGTACAACATGATTCGCTGGGCGGGCGAGGCCAGGCGTTTGGTGTGCCACAGCGCTAGTGATCGGCTCTTGTCGAAGATCGCCAGGTAATGGTGGGCGTGGCCGGCCCAGCGGATCACGTCGGACATGGGCACCAGGGTGCCGCCGGCGGTCAACGCTTTACCGGCGGCGGCCTCCAAGTCGGTCAAGGTGGTGATGACCACGATCGACACCGGCAGCCCGTTGTGGGAGCCCAGTTTTTCGGAGGCGAGCAGGCCGCGCAGTGCGGCCAGGAAGGCGTCGTGATTGCGTTGAGCGGTGCTGCGGGTGTCGCGGCGCACCGCGTCTTCGTCCGGGGCGTCGTCGACCACCGGGATTTCATCCTCGGGGTTGCACACTCCGGGTGCGGCGAGTTTGGCCAGCATCGCTTCGATCGCGGCCCGCAGCTCCGGGGTGATCAGCCCGCTCAGCCGTGACATGCCGTCGCATTCCTGCTTGCCCAACGTGATGCCGCGTTTGCGGGCCCGCTCGGCGTCGCTGTAGTCCCCGTCGGGGTGTAGCCAATCCAGGATCCGCTGGGCG
>NZ_LZKD01000224.1:0-11235 GCF_001668695.1 Mycobacterium sp. E2497 | reverse complement strand
GGATCAACTCGGGCACGGGCAGTTCCAGCCGCTGCCCGCCGCACACCAGGGCCAGGCGCACGCCGCCGGTCCGCAGGGAAAGCGCCGAGCTGACCGCCGAGCGGATTCGGGAGCTGATGGGCGAATTCGTTCCCGCGCACATGGTTCCGCGCCACGTCGCGCTGGTCGAGCGCATCCCGTTCACCGACGCCGGCAAGATCGATCGTCGCGCCGTCGCACGCGACCTGGGAGTGGCGGTTTCGCTGTCCGGGCAGCCCGGCTACCGGGCCCCGTCGACGCCCCTGGAATCCGCGCTCGCCGCGCTCCTCGGCGAGCTGCTCGGCGCCGAGCGGGTCGGTCGTGACGACGACTTCTTCGCCCTCGGTGGCGATTCGGTGCTGGCCACCCAGGCCGTGGGCCGCATCCGCACGTGGCTCGACACCCCGAATGTGATGGTCGCGGACGTGTTCGCCACCCGGACAGTCGCGGCACTCGCCGATCTGCTTGCCGCTCGTGAGCGCGGTGGCGAGCGGCTCGATCAGGTGGCCGAGCTGTATCTCGAGGTCATCCAGATGGACGCCGAAGCGGTGCTGTCGGCTGCCCACCACGGCGGGAAATCCGGTACGCCGCAATGACCTTCAACCACGTGGTGAGCATGCCCACCGATTTCGCATCCTGGATCAAGCGGGTGCCGGGCAGGAATGGGGGCCGGCGGCCCGGCGCGACCGTCGTGTTTCCGCACGCCGGCGCGGCCGCGGCGGGCTACCGGGCGCTGGCGTCCGAGCTGGCCGCGGGCGGCGACACGTACATCGTCCAGTACCCGCAGCGCGCGGACCGGCTGGACCATCCGGCCCCCGACACCGTGCACGACCTCGCCCAGGACCTGTTCGACGGCGGACCGTGGAGCCGGGTCGCGCCGCTGCGGTTGTTCGGCCACAGCATGGGTGCGGTCGTCGCTTTCGAGTTCGCCAGGGTCGCCGAATCCCGCGACACGGCGGTGCAGCGCCTGTGGGTCTCGGCCGGGCCGGCGCCGTCCGCGGTTGCCGCCATGCCCGAACTCCCCACCACCGACGACGGATTGCTAGCCGACATCGCCGATCTCGGCGGCACCGACCCCGAGCTGCTCGCCGACGAGGAGTTCGCCGAGCTGCTGACCACCGCGGTGCGGGCCGACTACCAAGCCATCAACCGCTACCGATGCGCCCCCGGCGTCCGCATCGGTGCCGACATCTCGGTACTGGGGGCGCGCGACGACCACCGCGTCGATCCGGTCGCCTTGCGGCTGTGGCAGGACCACACCGCGGGCGCCTTCGAGATGTTCCTCTACGACGGCGGGCACTTCTATCTCAACGACCACCTCGATGCGGTTGCGCAGCGGGTGAATGCCGATGGGTGACAACGGGTTCGACGGGGCGTCCGATCCGGTGGCGATCGTCGGCATGGCGCTCGAAGCGCCGGGCGGCATCGACAGCGCCGACAAGTATTGGGAACTGTTGTCACACGGGCGTGAGGCGCTGGGGCCGTTCCCCGCCGATCGGGGCTGGCGGGTGCGCGAGCTGCTCGCCGGTTCGCGGCGCGGCGGTTTCAAGGAGATCCACGATCGCGGTGGATTCCTCTCCGGCGCAACGATGTTCGACCCCGAGTTCTTCGGCATCTCCCCGCGGGAGGCCGTCGCCATGGACCCCCAGCAACGCGTCGTGCTCCGGGTGTCCTGGCGCGCGCTGGAAAACAGCGGCATCAACCCCGACGACCTGGCCGGGCACGATGTGGGGTGCTTCGTCGGCGCCTCGGCCACCGGATACGGCCCGCAGATGTCCAGCTTCTCCCGGCACAGCGGCCACCTGCTGGCCGGGACGGCCCTGAGCGTGATCAGCGGCCGGGTCGCGTACACGCTGGGGCTGGCCGGCCCGGCGCTGACGGTGGACTCCTCGTGCGCGTCCGCGCTGGCGGCGTTCCACCTCGCCGTGCGTTCGATCCAGAACGGTGACTGCGATCTGGCGCTGGCGGGTGGGGTCAACGTGCTGGGCTCGCCCGGGTTCTTCGTCGAGTTCTCCAAACAGCACGCCCTCTCCGACGACGGCCACTGCCGGCCGTACAGCGCACAGGCCAGCGGGACGGTGTGGGCCGAAGGGGCGGCGATGTTTGTGCTGCAACGCAAATCGGCCGCGCTGCGCGCCGGTCGCCCGGTCGTCGCCGAGGTGCGCGCCACCGCCGTCAACCAGGACGGTCGCAGCGCCGGACTGAGCGCCCCCAGCGGGGACGCCCAGGTCCGCCTGTTCCGGCGCGCCATGGCGCAGGCCGGAATCGGGCCCGGAGACGTCGGGATGGTCGAGGGCCACGGCACGGGCACCCGCCTCGGTGACCGCACCGAGTTGCGGTCGCTGGCACACACCTACGGCGACACGGCGCCCGGCGGCGGCGCCCTGCTCGGTTCGGTGAAATCCAACGTCGGCCACGCGCTGGCCGCCAGCGGGGCCCTCGGCCTGGCCAAAGTGGTGGTGTCCGCGGCCCACGGCGCCGTCCCGCCGACGCTGCACGCGTCGGAAGCCAGCCCGGAAATCGACTGGGACCGCCAGGGATTGCGCCTCGCGACGACGCTGACGCCGTGGCCCGCGATCGGCGGCCAACGGGTCGCGGCGGCGTCGGCATTCGGCATCGCCGGCACCAACGCGCACGTGATCGTCTCCCTCCCCGAGGTCGCATGATGCTGACCGCCCCGTTGCCCGACGGCCGCGCGCCGGTGCTGCTCTCGGCGCACGACGAAGGGCTGATCGGTCAGGACGCCCGGGCCATCGTGGATTATCTGGGCCGCGATGACGCGGACACCGCGGCGGTAGCTTCGACGCTGCTGCGCCTGCGGCGGGTGCGCCGGCACCGCGCGGTGGTGTGGGCCTCCGGCCGCGGCGAGCTGCTCTCCGGCCTGTCCGCGCTGGCCCGCGGCGAGGAGCATCCGCTGGTCACCCGATCCTCCCTCGGTGCCGCCCCCTGCATCGCCTTCGTGTTCCCCGGTCAGGGCAACCAATGGCAGTCGATGGGTGCCGATGCCTACCAACGGCTTCCGGCGTACCGGGCCGAGGCCGACCGGTGCGCCCGGGCCTTCCGCGCCGCCGGCCTGCCCTCACCGCTGCCCTACCTGATCGGGGAGCGCGACGGGAACTGGTCGCGCACCGAAATTCAGGGGGCGCAGTTCACCCACGCGGTCAGCCTGGCCCACCAGTGGCAATTCCACGGCGTGCTGCCGGCCCTCGCGGTTGGTCACAGCCTCGGTGAGGTGGCGGCGGCGTACGTGGCCGGCGCGATCTCGTTGCCCGACGCGGTCAGCCTGGTCGGCGCCCGCGCCACCATCGTCGACCAATTGGCGGGGCGCTACGCCATGGCGGTGCTCGGTGCCGGCGTCGACGAGGCCGAGTCCCTGATCGGAGAAACGGCAGGCTGGCTGGAAGTCTCGGCGGTCAACGGCCCGGCGTCGACCGTGGTGTCCGGAGACCGCGACGCCGTGGCGGCCGCGGTGCGGCTGGCGCGGCAGCGGGGCGTGTTCACCCATCAACTGGCGGTGGATTACCCGGGGCACACCAGCGTGCTGCGTCAGTTGCGCGCCGCGCTGGCCGAGCGGGTGCCCCGCTCGGCATTCCGGGACGGTCCGGTGCGGTTCATCGGTTCGACCTTTGGCGCCCCGGTCGGCAGTGGCGCCGACTTCTCCCAATACTGGTATGAAAACCTCTGCAGCACGGTCCGGTTCGACCAAGCGGTGGCGGCGGCCCAACGGCTCGGGGCCAACACGTTCGTCGAGCTGTCCGCGCACCCCTCGCTGCTGTATCCGCTCGCCGACCTGATCGGCGAGACGGCGGTGGCCGTGGGGTCCGGTCATCGTGACGGCGACATCGTCGACACGCTGGCGGCGAACATCGCGGCCGTGGCGACCGCCGACCCCGGCTGCCAATGGGCCCACGCCATCCCCGGTGGCGTCCGGCCACCGCTGCGCGGGTTCCCGAACGCGCCCATGCGGGCCGTCCACCTGTGGGCGGCGCCCGAACCGCCGATCGAGACCGCGCCGCCCGCCCCGGCACTCAACGTCGTCATCGAGGACTGGCGGCACGCGGCCCCGTCGGCCGCGCCGGGCGCTGACGTCGGCGTCTTCGCCGCCGCGCCGACGGCAGGCGCCCTGACGCGCCGCCTCATCGATGCCCTTGGGGCGCAGGGTGGTTGCCGGGTGGTGCCGCCGAACGACGCCGAGGTCCTCGCGGTCATAGCGCCGGAGCTGGACGAGCCGGACCCCGCCGCCGCGGTCGAGCAGATCGGTGGCCGGCCGGACGCGGGTCTACCCGACTACGCCGCCCTGATCGGCCCGCGCTGCCGGACCGTCTGGTTGCTCACCGCGGGCGCCGAGACCGTCGATCCGGATGACTCCGACGCCGTCCCGGCGCAGGCGGCGCTGGCCGCGATGCATCGCAGCGCCGGGTTCGAATTCCCCGAGCAGACCTTCACACATCTCGACCTGCCGGATCGGGACGTCAACGCCGCAACCGCGCGCGCCGTCGTCGACGCCCTGCTCGGCGAGGCGGCCGAGGTGGCGCTGCGCGGCGGCGAATCGCCGCGACCCTACGTCCGAACCTTTCGGCACTGTTCCGATTCGGCAACCGAACGGCCCCTGAGTGCCGACGCGCTGGACCACGTGGTGATCACCGGCGGCAGCGGAGCCATCGGCCTGCAGTATGCGCGGTACTGCATCGAGCGCGGGGCGCGGACGGTCACGTTGTTGAGCCGCAACGGCATCGGCGGGGACGCGCTGCGCCGGCTCACCGAAAACCACGGCGCCGAGGTACACGCCCCGCGCTGCGACATCACCGATCCGGCCGCCCTCGCGGCCGTCGCGGCCCGACACGCCGGCCCGGGCGCGTCATTGCTGATCCATACCGCCGGCATCGCCGAGGCCCGCCCAAGTTCCGAGCTGAGAGGCGCCGACGTGGCGGCGGTGTGTGCCGCCAAGGTTCGCGGCCTGGCGGTGCTGGCCGAGGTGTGGCCGCTGCGGCCGGACTGCCGAATCCTGGCCTGCTCGTCGGTGTTCGGGGTATGGGGCGGCCACGGCCACGCCGCGTACGCCGCCTCGAACCGGATGCTCGACGTGCTGGTCGCCGCGCTGCGCCGCAAGGGCCGCGACGCCATGGCGATCCGGTGGGGCCTGTGGCAGACCGCCGGTGTCGTGACGGCCGAGGAGATCGCCCGCACCGAACGCTCCGGCCTGATCGCGATGGCTCCCGACCGGGCGATCGAGGCGAGCCTGCGCAGCTACGACGGCGATCCGCTGATCTTCGACGCGGACCTCGACCGGCTCGGGGTATTCTTCGAAAGTCAGGGCATGCCAACGCCGTTCACGACGCCGGTCGCGGCAGCGGACGAGTCCGCGGCCAAACCCCTCGCCGCGGCGGTGCGCACCGAACTCGCCGCGACGCTGCAGCTGGCTGACCCGGCTACGATCGACCCGACCGCACCGCTCATCGACCTCGGTGTCGACTCGCTGCTCGCACTCGACTTGCGCAAGCGGCTGCGCCGGACGGTCGGAAGCTCCGTACCCGTCGCCCGCATGCTCGGCGGGATCACCCTCAACGAATTGATCGACGCGTTGAGCGCCGGCTCAGCCGGCGGCTCGCGAGACGGAGTGACACTCGACGCTCCCGAAGGCAGAAAGGTTGGACTCCCAGCGTGACGGACATTACCGGGACCAGGGCCCGTCTCGACGACGAGCGCCTGGAGATATTGCGCCGCAAGATCGCCGAACGCGGCCTGGGCAGGCCGGCCGTCGAGACACCCGCGGCAAGCCGTCAGCGGCCGCGCATGTCCGCCGGCCAGCACCGGATGTGGTTCGTGCAGTCGGTGGACCCGGACAGCGCGCTGCTCAACGTCTGCGTCTCCTACCGCATCACCGGCCCGGTCGACCCCGGCCGCTTGCGGCGCGCGGTCGACGCCGTCGCCGCGCGGCACCCGGTGCTGCACACGACATACGCCGTGGGCGCGGACGGCGACCCGTATCCGGTCCTCCGGGAGGAGCTGCGGCCCAAGTGGGCCGACCACGACCTGTCGGGGCTGTCCGATCAGGCCCGCCGGCTGAGGTTGGACGTGCTGGCGCAGCGGGACTTTCGCCGGCCCTTCGACCTGGCCGAGGATTCGCCGCTGCGGGTCACCGTGGCCCGCCTGTCCGCCGACGAGCTGATGTTGTTGATCACCGCCCATCACGTCGCCTGGGATGACGCCTCGTGGACACCGTTCTTCGCCGACCTGACCCGCGCCTACACCGACCCGGACGCATTCGACGGCCAACCCGCGTCAGCGGCGCCACCCCCGGACGACGCCGCGGACCCCGCGGCGGACACCCAGTACTGGCGGCCCCTGATGGCGAATCTGCCCGAGCCGCTCGAACTTCCGGGCCCCAACGGCTCGGTGGTGCCCAGCACGTGGCGCGCACAGCGCGCCACCGCGCGGTTGCCACGGGCCACCGTCGATCGGGCGGCCGCGCTGGCGCGGGAAACCGGTGCCACCCCCTACATGGTGCTGATGGCGGCATTCGCCGCGCTGGTGCACCGCTACACCCAGTCGACGGACTTCCTCGTCGCCGCCCCCGTCCTCAACCGTGACGTCGGGACCGAGTCCGCCATCGGCTACTACGGCAATACCGTGGTACTCCGCCTGCGGCCGGAGCCACACCAGACGTTCCGCCAGCTGCTGGCCCAGACCCGGGACAGCGCGGTGGGCGCCTTCGCGCACTCGCGCGCCGACTTGGAATGGCTGGTGCGCGAGTCCAATCCCGATCGCCGGCACGGCGCCGACCGGATGACCCGGGTGAGCTTCGGGCAGCGCGAGCCCGACGGCGCCGGCTTCTGCCCGCCCGGGGTGCGATGTGAGCGGGGGGAGCTGCGCGGCCATTTCAACCAGCTGCCCTTGAGTTTCATGGTCGAGCTGGACCGCGCTGCGAATGGCCCGAGCGGCGGGCTTGTCGAAGCCGAATACCTGGTCGAGGTGCTGGATCAGCGGCTGGCCGATCAGTTGCTGCGGCACTATGCCGTGTTGCTGGACGACGCGTTGCGCAATCCCGACGCCGCGCTGTCGGCGTGCGCGCTGATGGACGCCGATGACGCCGAATGGTTGCGCAGGGCCTCGACCGGCGAGGACTTCGAAACCCCGGCCGCCACACTGCCCGAGCTGGTCACCCGCCGGGCCGGGCTGTCGCCCGAGGCCGTCGCCGTCGTCTACGAGGGACGCCAGTACACCTACCGCGAGATCGACGAAGAGTCGAACCGCCTGGCGCACTGGCTGATCGAGCGGGGCATCGGCACCGAGGACCGCGTCGCGGTGTTGCTGGACAAGTCGCCCGAATTGGTCATCACCGCGCTGGGCGTGCTCAAGGCGGGCGCGGTCTATCTGCCGGTGGATCCCACCTACCCCGAAGATCGGCTGACCTTCATCCTCGCCGACGCCGGCGCCGAGCTGGTGCTGCGCGAGCCCGTTACCGGCCTGTCGCGATACCCCGCCTCCGCGCCCGCCGAGTTGGTCCGGCCGCTGAGCCCGCAGAACACCGCGTACCTGATCTACACGTCGGGATCGACCGGGCTGCCCAAGGGCGTGCCGGTGCCCCATGCGCCCATCGCCGAGTACTTCGTCTGGTTCGGCGACGAGTATCGCGTCGACGAAACCGACCGGCTGTTGCAGGTCGCGTCGCCCAGCTTCGACGTCTCCATGGGCGAGATCTTCGGCACGTTGATCATGGGTGCCCGCCTGGTGATTCCGCGGCCCGACGGGCTGCGCGACATCGGCTACCTCACCGAACTGCTCAGCCGCGAAGGCATCACCTCGATGCACTTCGTGCCGTCGCTGCTCGGACTGTTCCTGTCGCTGCCCGGCGTCGGCCAGTGGCGCACCCTGCGGCGCGTACCGATCGGCGGGGAGGCCTTGCCGGGCGAGATCGCCGACAAGTTCCACGCCACCTTCGATGCGCTGCTGTACAACTTCTATGGGCCGACCGAGACCGTGGTCAACTGCACCAGTTACCCGGTGGAAGGGGCACAGGGCACCCGGGTGGTGCCCATTGGTCGTCCCAAGATCAACACGCAGGTGCACCTGCTCGACAACGCGCTGCGGCCCGTTCCCGCGGGTGTGATAGGCGAGATCTACATCGGCGGAACACATGTCGCGCACGGATACCACGGCAGGCCGGGACTGACGGCCGAACGCTTCGTCGCCGACCCGTTCACCCCGGGCCGCCGGTTGTACCGCTCGGGCGACCTGGCTCGCCGCAACGCCGACGGGGACATCGAGTTCGTCGGCCGTGCCGACGAGCAGGTGAAGATCCGCGGCTTTCGCATCGAGCTGGGTGAGGTCGCCGCGGCCATCTCCGTGGACCCCAGTGTGGGACAAGCGGTTGTGCTGGCCATGGACCTGCCCCGGCTGGGCAAGAGCCTGGTGGGATTCGTCACGCCGGCCCAGGGCGGTGGACCGGAAACCGTTGAGGTCGAGCGCATTCGCGCCCGGGTGGCCGCCGCGCTGCCCGACTACATGACACCGGCGGCCTACGTGACGCTCGACGAAATCCCGATCACGGCGCACGGCAAGATCGACCGCGCCGCGCTGCCGCAACCGCAGATCGCGGCGGCCGCCGAATACCGCGACCCGACCACCGCCACCGAACGCCGCGTCGCTGCACTGTTTTCCGCGCTGCTGGGTCACGACCGGGTGGGCGCCGACGACTCGTTCTTCGACCTGGGTGGCCACTCGCTGGTGGCCACGAAACTCGTCACCGCGATTCGCTCCGAGTGTGGGGTTGAGCTCGGCATCCGGGACGTGTTCGAGCTGCCGACCGTGGGCCTGCTGGCGGAGCGGCTCGACCAGCTGAGTTCTGGCGGGCTCAGGCCGTCGCGGCCCAAGCTGTTCGCGACCGCCCACGATGAGCCCATGCCGCTGTCGGCGTCTCAGCTGCGCAGCTGGTTCGCCTACCGCGTCGACGGTCCCAGCTGGGTCAACAACATTCCCTTCGCCGCGAAACTGACCGGCCCGTGGGACATCGAGGCCCTGATCGCCGCGGTCGGCGACGTCGTCGCCCGGCACGAGATCCTGCGCACCTCCTACGTCGAGGTGGACGGCGTGCCCTATCAGGTGGTCGGGCCCGCGGGTGAGGTTTCCGTGCGCCGAGCAACCGGGCCCGACGACGCGTGGCTGCAGCGGGAGCTGGACGCCGAGCGCCGGCACTGCTTCGAGTTGGACCGCGAGCTGCCTGTCCGGGTCGCGGTGCTGCACACCGTCGACGACCCCGCCGAGCATGTGCTGTCGTTGGTGATCCACCACATCGCCTCCGACCACTGGTCGGCGGGGGTGCTGTTCGCCGACGTGATGACCGCCTATCGTGCGCGCCGGGCCGGGGAGGCCCCGTCCTGGGCGCCGCTACGGGTGCAGTACGCCGACTACGCGGCGTGGCAAGCGGCGTTCCTGGGTGACGCGAGCGGCCAGGAGTCCGCCGTTGCCCTCGAACAGCGCGAGTATTGGACGCGGCAGCTGGCCGGGCTGCCGGAGGACACCGGGCTGCGGCCCGACTTCCCCCGCCAGCCGGTGCCCAGCGGCGCGGGCGAATCCGTCGAGTTCCGCATCGACGCGGCGACGCGCGGCAAGCTCGCCGCGCTGTGCCGCGAGTTGAGCATCACCGAGTTCATGCTGCTGCAAACGGCGGTCGCGGTGGTGCTGCACAAGGCCGGTGGTGGCCTGGACGTCCCGCTCGGCACCCCGGTCGCCGGGCGCACCGAGGCCGAATTGGACCAACTGATCGGCTTTTTCGTCAACATCCTGGTGCTGCGCAACGACCTGACCGGCAACCCGACGCTGCGCGAGCTGCTCACCCGGGCGCGCGAGACGGCGCTGGCCGGCTACGCCCACCAGGACCTGCCGTTCGACCGGGTGGTCGACGCCGTCAGCCCGGTCCGTTCCCTGTCGCGCAACCCGCTGTTCCAGGTCGTCGTGCACGTCCGTGACCACCTGCCCGCCACCCGGGTGATCGAGCAGGCGCCGGTCGAGGGCGGGCAAGACGCGGTGTGCACCTCCCTGGACCCCGTCTTCGACATGGCGCACGCCGATCTGAGCGTCAACTTCTTCGGCACCGACGGCTCGGGCGGCGTCGGCTACAACGGCAACCTGATCTTCCGGACGGAGCTGTATGCCAGGACCACCATCGAGCGGCTGGCCGGCTGGCTGACCCGGGTGGTCACCGAGTTTGCCGACCACCCCGAACAGACTTTGCGGGGCGTTCAGTTGACCGACGCCGGCGAGCGGCGGGCGATGCTCGACGGCTGGAGCCGCGGCGAGCGCGCGCCGCGGGATCGGCCGCGCACCATTCCCGAACTGCTGCGGCCGAGCCGAAGCTGGGGACCCGGCCGGATCGCGGTGCGCTGCGGCGATCAGCAGATGGATTACCCCGCGCTGCACCGCCGTTCGGACAACCTCGCGGAGCTGCTCGCCGCGCATGGGGTCGGGCCCGGGACGCTGGTCGGGCTTTCGACGCGGCGGGGACTCGACCTGGTGGTGGCGCTGGTGGCCATCATGAAGGCCGGCGGCGGCTATTTCCCGATCGATCCGGGCTACCCGACGGCGCGCAAGCAGTTCATGCTCGACGACGTGCGGCCGCAAGTGGTACTGGCCACCGCGGAAGCCGCCGCCAGCATGCCCGAAGTCCCCGGCATCACGGTGATCTCGCTGGACGACCCGCAGGTGCGCGACGCGGTGCACAACGGCGGGGCCGGTCGGCGGGAATTGCCGCTGCCGCACCCGGACGACCCGATGTATTTGGTCTTCACGTCGGGGTCGACGGGCACGCCGAAGGGTGCGGTGGGCACCCATCGATCGATGACGGCCCGGCTGGACTGGCAGCTGCGGCACTACCCGCCGAAAGCGGACGACGTCCGGCTGGCGCAGGCGTCGATGACGTTCCTCGAGGGCGGCATGGAGATGCTGGCCGGTCTCGCGGCGGGGGCCACCATGATCCTCGCCGACGACGCCGAGCACCGCGACCCGGAAGCCTTGGGTGACTTGATGATCCGGCATTCGGTCGCCCAACTGACCGCGGTGCCCAGCCTGGTCTCCGCCCTGATCGACAGCCGGCCCGGCGCGGTGCGGGCACTGTCCCGCCTGGTGTGTGGCGGAGAACCGGTGGGCACCGCGCTCCTGCAGCGACTCGTTTCGGTGTGCTCCGGCGCGGGCACCGAGCTGTTGAACAACATCGGCTCC
>NZ_LZKD01000223.1:0-15990 GCF_001668695.1 Mycobacterium sp. E2497 | reverse complement strand
TGGAGGCCGCGGCCGGCAAGGCGTTGACCGCCGGCGGCACGCTGGTGCCGATGTCGGACGTGATCCGCTGGGCGGGCCACGCTCACCATTACTTGGCGATCTTCGACAGGGGCAGGTCGCTTGCGCTGCATCACACCAAACGGTTCGCCTCGCCCGCCCAGCGAATCATGTTGTACGCCAAGGACCGCGGCTGCACGAAACCCGGCTGCGACGCCCCGGCCTACCACAGCCAGGTCCACCACGTCCGCGGATGGCAAGCCACCCGCCGCACCGACATCGACGACCTCACCCTGGCGTGCGGCCCCGACAACCGACTCGCCGAACAAGGCTGGACCACCCGCACCAACGCCCGCGGCGAAACCGAATGGCTGCCGCCACCGCACCTGGACCGCGGACAACCCCGCACCAACAGCTACCACCACCCCGAACGATTCCTCCGCGACACCGACGACGACGAACCCGTTTGACGTAACGACCCGTTTCGCCCGGCCAACGCCGCGCTCGCGATCGCCGCTGGGGCAGATGGGGGCGACCCGCCTCGCCCGGCTTCGCCGCGCTCGCGATCGCCGCTGGGGCAGATGGGGGCGACCCGCCTCGCCCGGCTTCGCCGCGCTCGCGATCGCCCCCAGCGGCCCTGACAACATGGAGCCATGTACGACCTCGAAGACACCATCCGCCAGCGGCATTCGACACGGCTCTTTCTGCCTGACCCGGTGCCGCGCCACCTGGTGGAGGAATCGCTGGAACTGGCCATGCGCGCGCCGTCGAATTCCAACGTGCAGCCATGGCACGTGGTGTTCGTCTCGGGTCCGGCCCGGGACCGGTTGGTCGCCGCCATGCTCGAAAGGGCGCGCTCCGAGCCACCCAAGGTGCCGCAGCTGCCCGTCGAGTTCGCCCATTTCCGCAGCGATACCGGCGCACACGTCTACGGTGCGATGGGCATTGCCCGCCACGACACCGAGGCGCGGCGCATCGCCGTGCTGCGCAACTGGGAGTTCTTCCGCGCACCGCTGGGCGGCATCGTGTGCATGCACCGAGACCTCGGCTACGCCGACAGTATGGGCGTCGGCATGTTCCTGCAGACGCTGGTGCTGGCCCTGACCGCGCGGGGATTGGGCACCTGCGTGCAGGTGGCGATCGCCGGCTATCCCGACGTCGTGCGCGAGCAGCTGAACATCCCGCCGGAGCTGAACATCCTGTGCGGCCTGGCGATCGGCTACTCCGATCCCGATTTCCCCGCCAACAACCTGCACATCGGGCGCGACCCGGTGGGCCGGCACGCCGTCTTCCTCGACGAGTGAACTGACGAGTGAACTGACGAGTGAACTTACGCACCCTCGAAATTGACGTCCTTGGTGACGGACTTCCATTCCTCGATCGACGACGAGAGCGCGGCGAGCTTGTCGCGCATGGCCTTCAGCACGTCGCGGCCCAGCAGCAGCCGCAGCGGTGGCTCCTCGAGCGTGGTCACCATCAGTACCGCGGCGGCGACCTTCTTCGGATCACCGGGGAGGTGATCGGCGAACTGCTTGATCAAATCCTTGCGCGCCGCCACGTCGACGTAATCGGCTATCGGCGTGCCGGTTTCCTTCATCGACCGTGTCGCCCAGTCGGTGCGGAAGGCGCCCGGTTCGATGGCGGTCACCTTGATGCCCAACGGCCGCACCTCGGCGGCGAGCGCCTCGGTGATCGCCTCCAGCGCGAACTTCGTCGACGAGTAATACGCGTTGGGCGGATTGGCGACCAGGCCGGTCATCGATGACATGTTGATGATGTGCCCGGAGCCGCGGGCACGCATGGCCGGCAACACCGCCTTGATCATGTTGACAGCGCCAAAGTAGTTGACCTCGAACAGCTTCCGAACCTCGGCGTCCTCGCCCTCCTCCACGGCGGACAGGTAGCCGTGACCGGCGTTGTTGACCAGGACGTCGACGCCGCCGAACGCCGCCTCGGCCTCCGACACCGCCGCCGCGATCTGCTCGGGGTCCGTCACGTCGAGCGCGACGGCCACGGCGCGATCGCCGAACTCGTCGACGACGTCGCGCACCGCTTCGGCCCGCCGCGCGGTCACCACCGCGTCGTGGCCCGCTTCCAGTGCCGCACGGGCGATTTCGCGACCCAAGCCCGTGGAGCATCCGGTGATCAGCCAGCGCGCCACCTCAGGCCGCCCCCTCCGGCAGGCGCCGCAGATACGCGGCCCGGCGCTCGGCGAGTTCGGCTGCCCTCTGCTGCCGACCCACCGGCGGCAGGTGCGGCACCTCGGCGTCGAGCCGGTCCAGCTTGACCACCCGCCCGTGCGCGCCCAGATCTGGGCGGGGACCCGCCTCGCCGAATTCCGCCATCCGCAGCGTCAGGATGCCCTCGCGTAGCCCATCGGAGTCGATCCAGTTGGCCACGCCCGGATCGGTAGGGGAGATCACATAGGTGTAGCCGCCGTCCTCGTTGGCCACCGATTGCGCCTTGTTCAGGCTGCCGGTGCGGTCGAGGATGTCCAGCGTGGTGCCCCAGGTGTTGCTCAGTGGCACCGTGAAGTACTCGGCGCCACCGTCGTTGAGGTCCACCACGAACGCCTCGTCGGGGGCGAGATCGAAGCGGCCCATGACGTAAACCTGGTTGCGCATCGCGCCGGCCTTGTCGGCCGACCAGGCCAGGTCGAAGTGGTTGGCCGGCATCTTGTACACGCCGTGGCTGAGCTTGCCGGTGAAGTTGGCGAAGTAATCCATCATCGCCGCGGTGGCCTCGGCCTGTTCGTCGAGCGTGCGCGCGGGGGTCACCGGCGGGCCGCCGAGCCGTTGCACCTCAAGGTGATTGGGGTCGTCGCGGGCCCAGTCCAGCAGTACGTCGCGGATGTAGAACTCGTGCGCCGCGGGGGAGGTCTGCACGTGGTTAGGCCGTCCGCCGGCGGGGTCGGCATCCACCGTGATGGTGAAGCAGCCGTCGGAGTCGACCCGCATGGTGCGGCCGTTGAGCACGCCGACGGTGCCCATGTGGGCATCCCACAACGTGAAGTAGTTCTCCGTCATCCGGTGCTCGCCCACCCGGCCGTGGATCTCGTAGCGCTCGTCGCCGGAGATCGGGATCACCCGGTACACGCTGTCGGGATTGTCGATGCCCCACCGTGATCCGGGGATGCGCCGGCCCTCGACGCGGTGCGCCAGCCGGGTGATGCAGCTGACCTTCGGCCGCAGCTTGTCCTGGTTGGACGACCACACCGCCGC
Organism: Mycobacterium sp. E2497; assembly: GCF_001668695.1. Taxonomy (NCBI): domain Bacteria; kingdom Bacillati; phylum Actinomycetota; class Actinomycetes; order Mycobacteriales; family Mycobacteriaceae; genus Mycobacterium; species Mycobacterium sp. E2497. Next base: position 12,772 of record NZ_LZKD01000223.1, on the reverse strand, counting down.
CGAGAACATCACCTCGGCGAACGCCTCCTCGAACCGCTCCCGCATCGCCTTCGACGCCTTGGCCCGGCCCAGCCAGGTCTCGCCCACCCTCTGATAGGCGGCCTTGACGGTGGGATGCTCGATCAGGTCGAGTGCGGCCAGCTCCTGTTCGTGCTGGGATTTGGTCGCGACGGGGTGATCAGGCATGCGCTGCTCCTCGGCCACGCGCTCAGAACTTCAAATGCCGGCTGACGTCGCCGACCTGGTCGACGAACATGGTGCGGCTGTCGAATCGCCAGACGCCGTCCACCCGCGCAAAGGTGTCCTTGTAGTGCCCGGTCACGATCACCTGCAGCGGAAGGTCGGGGGTGGCCTGGGTGACGCAATAGTAGGACGTGCTGCGGGCGGTCCCGTCGGCCTCGTCGATGTACAGCTGCACGTTGGTCGTGTTGTGTTTGGTCTTCGGGGTGCCGTCGGAGTAGATGCGCGTCGCCATCTCGTACATCTCGCGCACCCGGGCGGACCCGGCGAACACCGTCTCCGGTGGACCGTTCTCCACCCCGCAGATGCGCCCGTGTTCGAAGAGCCGGGCCACGCCGTCCAGGTCGCCCCCATCGAGAAGCTCGGCGTAGGTGTAGATCAGGTTGGTGATTTCTCGCGCGCTGTCACTCATGTGGAACCACCTGTCGAGCCGTCTCCTCCGCGTCCGCGAACAATGGTGGCAGAACCGGCCCAATTTACATAGAACCGACCATTACTCTTGATCGCCGTGACGTTACCTTGGACCCCGAGCCGGCTCGGCGACCTGACCGGCAAACGAATCATTGTGACCGGAGCGACCAACGGCGTCGGGCTGGGCACCGCCCGCGCCCTGGCGAAAGCCGGCGCCCACGTGATCCTGGCGGTGCGCAACACCGAGTTGGGCGAGCAACGCGCGGCCGAAATGGGCGGATCGACCGAAGTGGCCCGGGTCGACCTCGCCGACCAGTCCTCGGTGCGGGCTTTCGCCTCGTCGATCGACGGCGACATCGACATCCTGATCAACAACGCCGGCGCGCTGACCGAGCGCCGCACCGACACGGTGGACGGATTCGAGAAGACACTGGGCACCAACCTGCTCGGGCCGTTCGCGCTGACCAATCTGCTGCTGCCCAAAGTGCGGACCCAGATCATCAACGTCGGCTCCGACGCGCACCGCTCGGCGCAGCTGCGCCTCGACGACCTGCACCTGCGCCGGCACAAGTGGACGCGGCTGGGCGCCTACGCGCAATCGAAGCTCGCGGTCATGCTCTGGGGCCTGGAGCTGGACCGCAGGTTGCGTGCCGCCGGATCCGCGGTCGACACCCAACTCACCCACCCGGGCTGGGTGGCCTCGAACCTGTCGCAGCTCGGCGACTCGCCGATGATGTCGGTGGCCCACAAAGTGGTCAAGGTGGTGGCCGACCGGTTGGCCAACGACATCGACGAAGGCGCGGCGCCCACGCTGTACTGCATCAGCGAACCGCTGCCCCCGGGCAGCTACGTCGGGGTCACCGGCAGGTTCGGCCTGCGCGGCGGACCGGTGCTGATCGGCCGCTCGCCGGCCGCCTGCGACTACGACACGGCCGCCCGCCTGGTGGCCTTCGCCGAACACGAGACCGGCACGAAGCTGGAGGTGTAGTCATGGGTGAGCTCGACAACAAGGTCGCCGTCATCACCGGTGCGGCGCGCGGCCAGGGCCGCAGTCACGCGGTGGCCTTCGCCGAACAGGGCGCCGACATCATCGCCGTGGACATCTGCGCCGATATCGACGCGATTCCCTACCCGCTGGGCACCAAATCGGATCTCGACGAGACCGCGCGGCTGGTCGAAGCCACCGGCCGCAAGGTGGCGCCCGTCGTCGCCGACGTCCGCGACCTGCCGCAACTGGAGGCCGCGGTGCAAAGCGGGATCGACCACCTCGGGGAGGTGGACATCGTCGTCGCCAACGCCGGGGTGGTGGCGATCGGTGACCCGGAAGCCCATTCCGAACCGGTGTTCAACACGATCGTCGACACCAACCTCAAGGGGGTGTGGCACACGTTGCTGGCGACGGTGCCCTCCATCATCCGCAAGGGCCGGGGCGGGTCGATCGTGCTGGTCAGCTCCTCGCAGGGGCTGACCGGCCGGGGCGGCGACGGCAGTGCGGCGATGTTCGCCTACGCCGCGTCCAAGCACGGGGTGGTGGGGTTGATGCGGTCAGCGGCCAATGCCTATGCGCCACACAAGATCCGGGTCAACTCGGTGCATCCGAGCGGCGTCATGACGCCGATGATCCTGAACGACTTCGTCGTCAACCGGATGCTGGAGAACCCCAACCCGGCCGTCTCGCAGATGCTGCTGCCCGACGTGCCGCTGGTCGAAGCGCAAGACGTGACGGAAGCGGTGCTGTGGCTGGTCGGTCCGCGCGCCCGCTACGTGACGGGCGTGTCGATACCCGTCGACGCCGGGCACATCGTGATGTAGCCGGTGATGTAAGCCGTGATGTAGCCGGTGATGTAGCCGCGATGTAGCTGCGGACTAGGCCCGGACTAGCCCCTGGCGACCTTGCCGGCCTTGATGCAGGAGGTGCAGGCGTTGAGGCGCTGCTTGTTGCCGCCCGGGCGGGTGACAACGTGCACGGTTTGGACGTTGGGGTCCCACCGGCGGCTGGTGCGGCGGTGGGAGTGCGACACCGACTTGCCGAAGCCGGGGCCTTTCCCGCAGATGTCGCACACAGCGGCCATTGTTCAAGCTCCTCAAATCTCGGGGGTCCGGCTCGGCGGTCTCACACGTGGCCGGGACATCCCGGGTTGACCCGGGCCCAACCAGGATACCGATTGTCGTGGCAACCACCAAAACGATCAGCACCTTTGTCGTCGCGCCTGGCTAGGCTCAATGGGCCGGGCGGCCCCGCAAGCGGGTGGTGGTCACGGGCAGTCGTCCGCCGAGTCGCCGAGCTACGCTGGCGCCCACCGGGGGCTGGGCACCGGCAGGCACCGGAGGAGGTGGATCACACTGGGACCGTCGGAGCGTCGACTGGACGCGACCACCTTGCGGGACTGGGCGCACACCGCCGTCAGCGACCTCATCACCCACATCGACGAGATCAACCGGCTCAACGTCTACCCGGTTGCCGATTCCGACACCGGGGCCAACATGCTGTTCACCATGCGTTCGGCGCTGGCCGAGGCCAGCGCCGGCCTCGGTTCCGAGGGCGGTTCGGCCTGCGTCGCCAAGGCCGCCGCAGCCATGTCCGCGGGCGCCCTGAACGGCGCCCGCGGCAACTCCGGCGTGATCTTGTCGCAGATCCTGCGCGGCATCGCCGACACCACCGCCGTCGCGGCCGCCGATTCCGGCGGCGAGCTGTCCCACATCGACGCGGCCCTGCTCGGGGCGTCGCTGCGTCGCGGTGTTGACCTGGTCATCACGTCGATGGGCGGGGAGGAGATCCCCGGGACCATCGTCTCGGTGCTGCGCGCCGCCGCCGACGCCGTCGCGGAGTGCGCCCAGGCCGGGGACGACCTCCCCTCGGCGATCGTCGCCGCCGGTGACGCGGCGGTCGTGGCGCTGGAGAAGACGCCCGAACAGCTCGACGTGCTGGCCGACGCCGGGGCCGTGGACGCGGGCGGGCGCGGCCTGCTGGTGCTGCTGGACGCCCTGCGCACCGCCGTCACCGGACAGGCGCCCGCCCGAACCGTGTACGAGCTGTCGCCGCGCGCGCCGCAGCCGCAGGGCGCCGCGGAACGCCCCGCGCCGCAATTCGAAGTGATGTACCGGCTGGAGGGCTGCGATCCGGCCGCCGCCGACGCGCTGCGTGACCGGCTCGGCGAGCTGGGCGACTCCGTGGGTATCGCCGCCGCCACCTCGTCGGCGCAGCGCGCGTACTCGGTGCACGTGCACACCGACGACGCCGGCGCCGCGGTCGAGGCGGGGCTGGCCGCGGGACGGCTGAGCCGCATCGTGATTTCGGCGTTGAGCTCCGGCGCCACCGGGCTGCCCGCCGGCGGCTGGACGCGGGAACGCGCGGTGCTCGCCGTCGTCGACGGGGAGGGTGCCGCCGAGCTGTTCGGCGGGGAAGGCGCCTGCGTGCTGCAGTGCGATCCGGCCGCGGGCGACCCGGTCACCAACATCAGCGCCCACCAGCTGATGCGGGCGGTGGTCGACACCGGTGCCGCGCAGGTGATGGTCCTGCCCAACGGGTACGTGCCGGCCGAGGAACTGGTGGCCGGGTGCACGGCGGCCATCGGCTGGGGCATCGATGTGGTCCCGATCCCGACGGGATCGATGGTGCAGGGGCTGGCCGCGCTGGCCGTGCACGAAAACGACCGGCAGGCGGTGGACGACGGCTACACCATGGCGCGCGCCGCGGGCGCGGCCCGGCACGGCTCGGTGCGCGTCGCGACTGAGAGCGCGCTGACCTGGGCGGGCCGCTGCCAGCCGGGCGACGGCCTGGGCATCGCGGGGGATGAGGTGCTGATCGTCGCCGCCGACGCGACCGCGGCGGCGATCGGTCTGCTCGACCTGCTGCTGGCCTCCGGCGGCGACCTGGTGACGGTGCTGGTGGGCGCGGGCATCGAAACCGACGATGCGGCCGCGGCCCTGGGCGACACCCTGGAAGAACACATGCACGATCACCACCCGGGGACCGAGCTGGTCACCTACCGGACCGGCCACCGCGGTGACGCGCTGTTGATCGGGGTCGAGTAGCCGTGGCGTCGCTGCGCGACCGGCTGGACTTCGTGGTGGGCGCCAAGGCCGCCGACCAGCTCGACGAGGAGCTGGGCATCCGTACCGTCGACGATCTGCTGCGCCACTATCCGCGCAGCTACACCGAGGGCGCGACCCGCTGGGACGCCGACCACCAGCGCCCGCCGGCCGGCGAGCACATCACCATCGTCGACACGATCGCCGAGACCAAGACCTGGCCGATGAAGAAGACCCCGAAGAAGGATTGCCACCGCATCACCCTCGGCTCCGGCCGCAACAAGGTGACCGCGACCTTCTTCAACGCCAATTACCTGAAGAAGGACCTGACCAAGGGCACCAAGGTGATGCTTTCCGGGGAGGTCGGGTTCTTCAAGGACGTCATGCAGCTGACCCATCCGGCGTTCCTCATCCTCGACTCCCCGGACGGCAAGAACCGGGGCACCAGTTCGCTGAAGAACATCGCCATCGCCTCGCAGGCCACCACCGGCGAACTGCAGATGGCGGCGTTCGAGCGGGCGTTCTTCCCGATCTATCCGGCCACCACCAAGGTGCAGAGCTGGGACATCTTCCGGTGCGTGCGCCAGGTGCTTGACGTCCTGGATCCGGTGGATGACCCGTTGCCCGCCGATCTGCGCGACCGGCACCACCTGGTCTCCGAGGATCGCGCGTTGCGCGACATTCATCTGGCCGAGGACGAGTCGGCGCGCATGCGGGCCCGGGAGCGCCTGACCTTCGACGAGGCCGTCGGGTTGCAGTGGGCGCTGGTCGCCCGGCGGCACAGCGAGCTGTCGGAATCGGGGCCGCCGGCGCCGCCGCGCTCCGACGGTCTGTCCGCGGAACTGCTGGGGCGGTTGCCGTTCGAGCTGACCGCGGGACAACGCGAAGTGCTCGACGTGTTCGCCAGGGAGCTGTCGGCGACCCGGCCGATGAACCGCCTGCTGCAGGGCGAGGTCGGGTCCGGGAAGACCATCATCGCGGTGCTGGCGATGCTGCAGCTGGTCGACGCCGGTTACCAGTGCGCGCTGCTGGCGCCCACCGAAGTCCTTGCCGCCCAACATCTTCGGTCGATCACCGACGTGCTGGGCCCGTTGGCGATGGCGGGTCAGCTGGGTGGTGCGGACAGTGAAGGCGGGGTGGCCACCCGGGTCGCGCTGCTCACCGGTTCGATGACCGCGGCGCAGAAGAAGCAGGTCCGTGACGAGGTGGCGAGCGGTCAGGCCGGGATCGTCGTCGGCACCCATGCGCTGTTGCAGGACGCGGTGGAGTTCCACAACCTGGGCATGGTGGTGGTCGACGAGCAACACCGGTTCGGCGTCGAACAGCGAGATCAGTTGCGGGCCAAGGCCCGTCCCGGTGTCACGCCGCACCTGCTGGTGATGACGGCCACGCCGATACCGCGCACGGTCGCGCTGACCGTCTACGGCGATCTGGAAACCTCGACGCTGCGCGAGCTTCCGCGCGGACGCCAGCCCATCACCAGCAACGTCATCTTTGTCAAGGACAAGCCGGCCTGGCTCGAGCGGGCCTGGCGGCGCATCACCGAAGAGGTCGCCGCCGGCCGCCAGGCCTACGTGGTGGCGCCCCGGATCGACGAGACGGACGACCCGGACAAGCAGGAGCAGAACGCCAAACCGTCGGAAACCGCCGTGGGACTCTACGAACGGTTGCGGTCGGGCGAGTTGTCCGGCCTGCGGCTCGGGCTGATGCACGGTCGGTTGTCCGCCGACGCGAAGGACGCGGCGATGGCGGCGTTTCGGGCCGGTGAGATCGATGTGCTGGTGTGCACCACCGTCATCGAGGTGGGCGTGGACGTCCCCAATGCCACCGTGATGCTGGTGATGGACGCCGACCGCTTCGGCATCAGCCAACTGCATCAGCTGCGGGGCCGCATCGGCCGCGGCCAACATCCCAGCCTGTGCCTGCTCGCCAGCTGGGTCTCACCGCAGTCGCCGGCGGGCAAGCGGCTCTCCGCCGTCGCCTCGACCTTGGACGGGTTCGCGCTCGCCGACCTGGACCTCAAGGAGCGCCGCGAGGGAGACGTCCTGGGCCGCAACCAGTCCGGTCGCGCCATCAATCTGCGGCTGCTGTCGTTGGCCGATCACCGCGACGTCATCGAGGCGGCGCGCGACTTCTGCGTCCGAACGTACGCCGACAACCCGACAAGCCCCGAATTGGCTTTGCTGGCAGCACCTTTCGTCAACACCGACCGGATCGAATACCTGGACAAGTCATGACCGCCGGCGACGATGCAGAGCGAAGCGATGAGGAGGAGCGGCGCTAGTGAACCGCAAGGTGTTGCTGTGGTTGTGCGCGGTCGCGGCCCTGGCGCTGGTGGTGGCCTACCAGACGGTCGGATCCTCGGCGGCCAGGCACGCGGACGAATACGCGGCGCGCGCCGACGTCCCGACGGTGCAGCCGGGCACCGATGTGCTCGCGGGTATCGCGGTGCTGCCGCTGCGGGCGCACCGGTATGACTACCGCAGGGCCGCGTTCGGCGACGCGTGGACCGACGACAACGACGCCCCGATGGGGCACAACGGTTGCGACACCCGCGACGACATCCTCAACCGCGACCTCGTCGACAAGACGTTCGTGTCGACCAAGCGATGCCCGGACGCGGTGGCCACCGGCACCCTGCACGATCCGTACACCAACAAGACCATCGCCTTTGCGCGCGGCGCCAAGGTCGGCGAGGCGGTGCAGATCGACCACATCGTCCCGCTCGCCTACGCCTGGGACATGGGCGCCTACACCTGGCCCGCCGACGAGCGGCTGCGGTTCGCCAACGATCCGGCCAACCTGCTGGCCGTCGACGGGCAGGCCAATCAGGACAAGGGCGACGCGGCGCCCGCGCAATGGATGCCGCCGAACGCCGCGTTCGCCTGTCAATACGCCATGCAGTTCATCGCGGTGCTGCGCGGTTACGCGCTACCGGTGGACCAGCCGTCGACGGGGGTTTTGCGTCAGGCGGCGGCCACCTGCCCGGCGGGCTGACTCAGGCGCCCTCGAAGGTGTTGGGGTCCGGGCGCAACCTGGTGCCGTCGTTGAGCCCGTTGATCGCGTCCATGTGCTCGGCGGCCAACTCGAAGTCGAACACGTCGAGATTCCCGGCGATGTGCTCGGGCTTGGCCGACCGGAAGACCACCGTGTTGCCCAGCTGCAGGTTCCACCGCAGCAGCACCTGTGCGGGAGTCTTGCCGTACTCGCCGGCGACCGAGGTCAGCGTCGGGTTGTCCATCAGCTTCCCCAGCGCCAACGGCGTGTAGGCCTGGGTGACGACGTTGTGCTCGGCGTCGGCTTTGCGGATCTCGGCCTGATTGAGCAGCGGGTGCAGTTCGACCTGGTTGACCGCCGGCGTGACGAAGGTCAGGTCGATGATGTCGGTGACATGCACTTCGGTGAAGTTCGAGACGCCGATCGAACGGGCCAGCCCGTCCCCGCGGCACTGGATCAGCCCGCCGAACGAATTCACGTACTCACCCCGTGACGGCACGGGCCAGTGAATCAGGTACAGGTCGAGGTAATCCAGGCCGAGGCGCTCCAGGCTCTCCTTGCACGCCTCGATGGATCGCAGGAATCCGTGGTCGGCGCTGGCCAGTTTGGTGGTGACGAACAGTTCCGCGCGGGGAATTCCGGAGGCCGCGATGGCGCGGCCGACAGCCGCTTCGTTGCCGTAGGCGGCGGCGGTGTCGATCAGCCGGCAGCCCATCTCCAGCGCAGCCGAGACCGCGCGTTCGGTCTCGTCCTCCGATAAGTCCGCGACACCGAGGCCAAGCACCGGCATCGTGTTTTCGTCATTAAGCGCTACAGAGGGCACGGCAGCGCCCGACTCGCCAGCCAATGTCATTCACCTGCCTGTGAAATTGAAGGGTCGTGGGGCCAACCTGATGCCGTCATCGAGCGAGGAGATCGACATTGCATCGGCGCCGAGTTGAAGGCGCTGAGTTCGAAAATCGAACACGTCGAAGCTGCTCGCAATCCGTTAGGCGGTTCGGCTAGGGGATCACGATATTACCGGCCTGGAAAATACCACCTCATCAACGGCGCGGCGGGGCGCGGTGATATCCGCCCCTGGTCCGCATTTCACAAATTCCGCACCACGTAGAGTTGGTCACACGGCGCACCGGAACCGGTAATCGGCCTGCCGGTAGGCGCGCAGCCCAGGCACGAGCCGCGCCCGCTCGGTGGCCGCCGGGGCCGAAGACGTTCAACCGAGGGAGTGTCCATGACCAAGAGCGTGCCCGCGCCCGACCTTCACCTCGGTGTGAAACACCCGCCCATGCGCCTGGCCAGTCGCATGCAGGGCGCCGTATCCACGATCGGTGTCAAGGTCATTCCGTGGATCCCGACACCCGCCAAGCGCGCGCTGTTCGGGGGCCGCTCGGTGACCATCGACGGCAACACGCTGGATCCGACGCTTCAGCTGATGCTCTCCGGTCTGCGGGCCGTCGGAATCGACGGCCTGGTCGTCGACGACGACCCGGCTGCATCGCGCGCTCAGATGCGCCAGCTGTCGCTCGAACTTCCTGGCCCGCAGATCCACGTCGACGTCGATGACCTGTCGTTGCCCGGGCAGGCCGGTGACATCCCCGCGCGCCATTACCGTCCCGCCAACGGGGCGTCGGCGCCGCTGCTGGTCTTCTATCACGGCGGCGGATGGTCGATCGGCGACTTGGACTCCTACGACGCGCTGTGCCGGTTGACGTGCCGCGATGCCGGCATCCACGTGCTGTCGATCGACTACCGCCTGGCCCCCGAACACCCGGCCCCGGCCGCGGTCGAGGACGCGTACGCCGCCTTCCGCTGGGCGCACGACCACGCCGAGGAGCTCGGCGCCGCGCCCGGCCGGGTCGCCGTCGGCGGCGACAGCGCGGGCGGCAACCTGGCCGCCGTCGTCTGCCAGCTGGCGCGCGACGAGGGCGTGCCCGCCCCCGTGCTGCAGTGGCTGATCTACCCACGCACCGACTTCACCACGCAGACCCGCTCGCTGAGCCTGTTCGCCCGCGGGTTCCTGCTGACCAAGCGCGACATCGATTGGTTCGAGTCGCAATACCTGCGCCGTTCGAGCGTCGACCGGGCGGATCCGCGGGTGTCGCCGCTGCTGGCCGAGTCGCTGGCCGGGCTCGCCCCGGCGCTGATCGCGGTCGCGGGTTTCGATCCGCTGCGCGACGAGGGCGAGAGCTACGCGGCGGCCCTGCAGGCCGCCGGAACCCCGGTCGATCTGCGGTGCATGGGTTCGTTGACGCACGGCTTCGCCAACCTGTTCCAGCTCGGCGGCGGCAGTGCCGCCGCGACCACCGAGTTGATTTCGGCTCTGCGTGCCCACCTGAGCCGAGTCTGACCTGTCGCGCGGTCGGCGCCGGTAACCTAGAGGCGCCCACGAACGATTGACGCCCATCGACGAATGACAACCCGAGTACCGAAGGATCACGCAGACTGTGGCCGACAAATCCAAACGCCCCCCGCGCTTTGACATGAAGGCCGCCGACGGTAAGTCGGGCCGGCTGATTCAGATCGGTGGGACCGCCGTCGTCGTCATTTTCCTGGTCGCGCTGGTCTCCTACATCGTGGTCACCCACCACAAGAAGACCGCCGCCATCGGCGGGGGCGACACGGTGCGCGTGACGTCGAGCAAACTGGTCACCCAGCCCGGTACCAGCAACCCCAAGGCCGTGGTCACGTTCTACGAGGACTTCCTGTGCCCGGCCTGCGGCAACTTCGAGCGCACGTTCGGTCCGACGGTGTCCAGGCTCATCGACGTCGGCGCCATCGCGGCCGATTACTCGATGGTGTCGATCCTCGACAACGCCAGGAACCAGAACTACTCCTCGCGGGCGGGCGCCGCGGCGCTCTGCGTGGCCGACGAGTCCCTCGACGCGTTCCGGCGATTCCACACCGCGCTGTACACCACCGACTTGCAGCCCAGCGAACGCGGCACCAGCTTCCCGGACAACGCCCGGCTGATCGAGCTGGCCCGCGAGTCCGGCGTCGTCGGCAAGGTGCCCGACTGCATCAACAGCGGCAAGTACATCGCGAAGGTCACCGCTGAGGCGTCGGCCGCGAAGATCAACGCCACGCCGACCATCAAGATCAATGGCGACGACTACGACCCGTCGACACCCGACGCCCTGGTGGCCAAGATCAAGAGCATCGTGGGCGACGTGCCGGGCATCGACGGCGCCGTGGCCCCCGCGGCCGCGTGACCACACCGGTGTCAGCCGAAACCGGCGACCTGACACCGCAATCGCGTCCCGAAGCGGGCGTACCGGCGCCCAGCGCGTGGTGGGTGCTGATCGCCGGTGTGATCGGCCTGGCTGCCTCCGCGACGCTGACGGTGGAGAAGATCGACCTCCTGCTCAACCCGGCGTATGTGCCGTCGTGCAACTTCAACCCGATCCTGTCGTGCGGCTCGGTGATGGTCACCCCGCAGGCGTCGGTGCTGGGATTCCCCAACCCGCTGCTGGGCCTGGTGGCGTTCACCGTGGTGGTCGTGACCGGGCTGCTCGCCGTGACGAAAGTCCGTTTGCCGCAATGGTATTGGATAGGACAGACGATCGGCCTGGTGATCGGCGCGGTGTTCGTGCACTGGTTGATTTACCAGAGCCTGTACAAGATCGGCGCGTTGTGCCCGTACTGCATGGTCGTCTGGGCGGCCACCATCACGCTGCTGGTGGTCGTCGCGTCGATCGCCTGCCGTCCCGCGCTGCAACGCCGGGACCACGGTGTGGCGGCGGTGCTGTACCAATGGCGCTGGTCCGTCACCGCGCTGTGGTTCACTGCCGTGTTCCTGCTGATCATGGCGCGGTTCTGGGACTATTGGTCGACGCTGCTGTAAGTGTTGGCAGGTGACCCGGATCATCGGCGGCGCGGCGGGGGGCCGGCGGATCACCGTGCCGCCGCGGGGAACCAGACCCACCACCGATCGGGTGCGCGAGTCGCTCTTCAACATCCTGACCGCGCGCCATGACCTGACCGGCGCCGTGGTGCTGGACCTCTATGCCGGTTCGGGCGCACTGGGATTGGAGGCGTTGTCACGCGGTGCCGCCTCGGCGTTGTTCGTGGAATCGGATCAGCGCAGCGCGTCGGTCATCGCACGCAACATCGACGCCCTGGGTTTGGCAGGTGCGGCGGTGCGCCGCGGGGCGGTCGCAACCGTTTTGGCGGCCGGGACCGCGAGGCCGGTCGACCTCGTTATGGCCGACCCGCCCTACGACGTCGAGTCCGCCGAGGTCGAAGCCATGCTGGCCGCCTTGGTCACGCATGGTTGGGTGGCTGCCGGAACCGTGGCGGTGGTGGAGCGCGCGGCGACCGGCGCGCCGTTGACCTGGCCGGCAGGCTGGTCCGTGTCGCCGCCCCGGGTGTACGGCGACACCCGGCTGGAGATGGCCGAACGACTCTGAGGCGGGCGTGTACCGTCTTTCGTCATGAGTGGCGCGGTATGCCCGGGGTCGTTCGATCCAGTGACGTTGGGCCACATCGACGTCTTCGAGCGGGCGTCGGCCCAGTTCGACGAGGTGGTGGTGGCGATCCTGACCAATCCCGCGAAGAAGGGCATGTTCGACCTCGACGAGCGGATCGCGATGATCACCGAGTCGACGACGCATCTGCCCAACCTTCGCGTCGAGGCCGGCCAGGGCCTGGTGGTCGACTTCGTCAGGTCGCAGGGCATGACCGCCATCGTCAAGGGGCTGCGCACCGGCACCGACTTCGAGTACGAGCTGCAGATGGCGCAGATGAACAAGCACATCGCCGGTGTCGACACGTTTTTCGTCGCGACGACACCGCGGTACTCGTTCGTGTCGTCGTCGTTGGCCAAAGAGGTTGCCATACTTGGCGGCGACGTCTCGGAGTTGCTGCCCGAACCGGTCAACCGCCGCCTGCGTGAGAAGCTCGCCCGCTCCTAAAGCTTTGTGCCGCAACTGATGCCAGCGGCTACGACTCGTCATCGTCGTCGTCGTCGCCCCGTAGGAGTTTTTCTCCGGTGGTGGTAGGGGTTGGTGCGGGGTTGGCCGCGGTCCAGGTGCGGTGGCGGCAGCCATTCGGTTTCGCCGCGGGCGTGGGTGCGGGGGGTCCAGCCTTGTTCGGC
>NZ_LZKD01000222.1:0-31809 GCF_001668695.1 Mycobacterium sp. E2497 | reverse complement strand
TCCCCCAGCTGAAGTTCTCGCTCACCGAGGGCGACGTCGGCTGGATACCGTATTTCCTGTGGCGCGCCGAACACGTCTACAACCGCCATTCGGGGTGGACGCAGGCCAAGTTCCCGCCCGGTTACCGCGGGCCTACCGACGTGTTCAAGCGGCACTTCTACACGTGCTTCATCAGCGACAAGGTCGGCGTGCGCAACATGGAATCGTTCAACGAGGACATGCTGTGCTGGGAGTCCGACTTTCCCCACTCGGACAGCAACTGGCCGTTCGCGCCCGAGGACGTGATGGAGACCATGGGGCATCTCGATGACCGGGTCATCGACAAGATCACCCACCAAAACGCCATGGCCGCATACTCGTTCGACCCGTTCCAGCACATCCCCAAGGAACACGCCCGCGCCGGTTACCTGCGCGCCCAAGCCGCCGATGTCGACGTGGTGACGCACGTCGGCCGCCGCGCGAGCCAGCGCGACCGGGACGCGTGGACCCGGATGACGCAATTCGCCCTGCAGTCGCAGGTGACGGCCGAAGCCGCCGGAATATCGGGGCGTACCACAACCCTGGGCAACTGAACGTGGCAGCATGGGCGCCGTTCGCCGACTGGCGTGTGCTGGAGCTCTCCAACGGGATCGCCGTGTCCTACTGCGGCAAGATGTTCGCCGACGCGGGCGCCGACGTTGTGAAGGTCGAATCGCCACAAGGTGATTCGATCCGTCGGCGATCTGCCGGCGGCCCACCCGGGGCGTTGTTCGCTTACCTGGCCGCCGGCAAGAAATCGGTGCTCGACAACGGCGGGGCGGAGATCACCGCGCTGCTGGCCGGTGCCGACATCGTGCTCACCGACTTGACCGACGGTTGGACGCTCGACCGCATCACCGCCCACACCGCCGGTTCGACCGTGGTGGTGGTCGTGACACCGTTCGGCACGACGGGACCCTACGTCGACGACCGGGTGCTCGCCAACGAGTTCATCCTGCAGGCGTTGTGCGGCTCGACGGCCGGCCGGGGCTGGCCGGAGGACGAACCGGTGCAGGCAGGCGGTCAGCTCGGCGAGTGGTTGGCGGGCACCTTCGCGGCCGCGGTCGCCGCGGCGACCGCCCGGCACGCCGCCCGGGGCGGCCGGGGCGAGGTCATCGACGTCTCGACCTACGAGGCGATGGTGATTGCGATGGGCGGCCTGTCCGCCATGTCGGCCAGCGTTTTGGGCGCGGATTCCCTGTTGGGCCGGCGCAGCCTGGAGCTGCCCTCGATCGTCCCCACGGCCGACGGCATGGTCGGCTTCTGCACCATCACCGCGCAGCAGTTCCAGGACTTCCTGGTGCTCATCGACCGCCCCGATCTCCTTGACGACGTCGAGCTGGCCTCGTTCGACGGCCGCGTCGCCCGCCGCGACGAATTCCTCGGCATGGTCACGCAGTGGACCCAGTCGCGCACCACCCAGGAGATCGTCGACCTCGCGGTCGCCTTCCGCATCCCGGTGGCACCGATCGGGACACCCGAAATGCTCCCTCACATCGACCATTTCGTGGAGCGCGGGGTGTTCGTCGAATCCGCGGCCGGTGGGTTGCAGCCGAGGGTGCCCTATCGCAGCGACGCGATAACGACCAGGCCGCCGGGACCGGCGCCGCGGCTCGGTGCCGACAACGGCCGCGTCGAGTGGCCACCACGGCACATCCCCCGCCGCGGGGCGGACACGCTGCCGCTGGCGGACACGCGGATAACCGATTTCACCGCGTTCTGGGCGGGACCGGTCGCCACTCAGCTGCTGGGCGCCCTGGGCGCCGACGTGATCAAAGTCGAGGGGGTCCGGCGGCCCGACGGCATGCGGTTCTCCGCCGGCCGTCCACCCAGCTGGGACCAGTGGTGGGAGTGGGGCCCGGTCTTTCTGTGCAGCAACAACAACAAACGCGCCGTCAGCGTCGAGCTCAGCACCGAGGCGGGGCGGGCGATCGCGCTGGAGCTGGTGGCCGCAAGCGATCTGGTCATCGAGAACTTCTCGCCGCGGGTGATGACGAACTTCGGCCTGGGCTGGGATGCCGTGCGCGCGGCCAACCCCCGCGCCATCATGGTGCGGATGCCCGCCTTCGGCCTCGACGGCCCCTGGCGTGACCGCGTGGGCTTCGCCCAGACGATGGAACAGGCGACCGGCATGGCGTGGATGACCGGGCACGCCGACGGGCCACCGGTGATTCCCCGCGGCGTGTGCGATCCGATCGCGGGTCTGCACGCGGCGTTCGCCGCGGTGGCCGCACTGGTGATCCGCGACCGCGACGGAAACGGGATGCATGTCGAGTCCACCATGGTCGAGGCGGCGTTGAACGTCGCCGCCGAGATGGTGCTGGAGTATTCGCGATTCGGAATCCGAATGCGGCGCAACGGGAATCGCGGCCCGGATGCCAGCCCCCAAGGGGTCTACCGCTGCCGGGGCGACGACGAGTGGGTCGCGCTGGCCGCGACGAACGAGGCCGCCCGCGCGGCCCTGGCGCGGCTGCTGGGCCGACCGGACCTGCGGCCCGCCGACTGGCGGGACCGGCCGGACGAAGTCGACAAGCTGATCTCCGACTGGACCGCCGGGCGGTCGGTGGGCGACGCGGTCGAAGCGCTGCGTGCCGCGGGGGCGGCCGCGGCGCCGGTCACGCCGGCCCCGGCCCTGCTGAGCGACCAGCACCTGCACGCGCGGGGCTTCTGGGAAACCGTCGACCATCCGGTCGCCGGCTCCTTCCTGTGCACCGGAATGCCGTTCGCCTTCCTGGGCCGACCGCGGCGGTGGATCCGCCGGATACCGCCGCTGTACGGCCAGCACACCGAGGAGGTCCTGACGGGCGTGCTGGGACGCAGCCATCAGGACCTGGCCGCGCTGCGGGAGTCCGGAACCATCAGCGCCCGGCCGGCGGGCCTGTGACATGGCGGTCACCCTCTGCGTCCCACCGCGCGCCGGCGAATTGTGCGCCCCGGTGCGCTTTTTGGTCCGCCAGGACTCCGTGGTGATCGAGTTGACCGCACGACACCGCATCACCACTGTCGAGTGGGACGAGCGGGAGCGTGCGGTCGCGATGGTCGTCGAGATCACCGACCCACAGACCGCGCGGCCCGTCGACGTGCGGATCGACATCGTGAAGAGGGGCACCGGCGGCCCGCCGACCGGCGCCCGCGCCACGACGATCGGGACGATCACCCGCGACGGGCGACAGTACGACGTCGTCGGCACCTACCTCGGCGTCGTGGCGGACGAAAACTAGAGCGACGGCGAAGGATCACCGAGTTGGCAGCGACGAAACGGACCGCGGCGATCGTCGGCGTGCACAACACTCGGCAGGGCCGGCGCCTTGACGGCGAGACCTCGCGGACCCTGACCCTGAGCGCCATCCGCGGCGCGCTCGACGACGCCGGGCTGAGCCTGGACGACGTCGACGGGATCAGCGCGGGCCCGCTGTCCACCACCCTCATCTACGACCTGCGCCTCGGCCCGGCGTGGCAGGGACTCGCCTTCGGTGTCGGCATGATCACCGAGGCCGTCACCGCGATCGAACACGGCATGGCCGACGTGGTGGTGCTCGTCGCCGCCCAGGCGGGCGAGTACCGCGACCACGAGGCGACGGCGCCCTGGACCCGGCCGGAAAACGAATTCGTCGCGCCCTGGGGCATGTTCACCACCGCCGAGTTCGCGCTCATCGCGCGCCGCCACATGCACACCTACGGCACCACGCGCGAACAACTGTCGATCGTCGCCGCCACCATCCGCAACAACGGATCGCGCAACCCCGAAGCCGTCTACTACCAACGCGGACCCTTCACGCCGGACGACATCACCGCATCGCGGCCCATCGCGGACCCCTTCCACCTCCTGGACTGCGCCACCACCTCCGAAGGTGGGTGCGCCCTGGTCGTGGCTGACGTCGAAAAGGCCGGCGGCGCAAGCCAACCCGTCTATGTGCTGGGCAGCGGCGCCGACTTCCACGGCCCGTCCTACCAGCACCCGCCGGCGTGGGACCTCGCCGGGCGGCGGGACGGACACGTGAACGGCGTGGTCGGCAGGCGCGCCGCCGAGCGGGCGTTCGGCCACGCCGGGCTGCGGCCCGACGACGTCGACGTGCTGGAGCTCTACGACCCGTTCTCTTTCGAGATCATCCGCCAGCTCGAGGCGTTCGGGTTCTGCGGCGAGGGCGAGGGCGGTCCGTTCGTCGCCGACGGCCACATCGCCATCGACGGCAGCCACCCCATCACCACCGACGGAGGGACCATGTCGTTCAGCCACGCGGGCTCCAATCCGCAGATGATGCAGCGGGCCGTCCGGGCCGTCCAGCAGCTGCGTGGACAGGCGGGCGATCTCCAGGTTCCCGACGCGCACATCGCGTTGTGCAGCAACGGGGGAGCGGGCGCCTTGTTCACCACACTGCTGCTCCTGGGAGACGAACCGCTGTGACTTCCGATGCTTTGCACCCGCAGAGCGGGCCGGTGCCCCACGCGAGTAGCCACCTCAGCGTTCCCTTCTGGGAGGGCTGCCGGTCCGGTGAATTGCGGTATCAACGCTGCGGGACCTGCGGCCTGGCGAACTTCCCGCCGACCGAGCACTGCCGCCAATGCCTTTCGGCGCAAGTGCATTGGGAGCTCAGCGCGGGGGTGGGCGAGATCTACAGCTGGACGGTGGTTCACCGGCCGGTGACGGCGGAATTCTCCCCGCCCTACGCGCCCGCCATCGTCACGCTGGACGAGGGATATCAGATGCTGACCAACGTCATCGGTGTCGCGCCGGGGGAGTTGCGGATAGGCATGCGAGTACGGGTGTCGTTTCATGCCGTCGGACCCGACGTCACCCTGCCCTACTTCACCGGGCAGGACGAGCAGCCGTGAGCCCCCGGCGCACCACCAACGGCCTGCCGGTAACGGCCTACCTGGTGCTGGGCGTGCTCGCCGCCAACGACGAGCAGCTCACCGCGGGCGAGATCAAGCTGCGCGCCGAGCTGTCCGTCGGCCATTTCTATTGGTCGCCGTCCGTCAGTCACGTGCGGCGCGAACTCAACCGGCTGCTCGCGCGCGGCATGGTCGGCGAGATCGGCGCCAAATCGGGCAAGCGGTCGATCACGCTCTACGAGACCACCGATGCCGGGCTCGACGCACTGCGGCGGTGGGTGCAGCACTTCCCGGGTGACGACCAGGTCGTCATCAAGCACCCCGTGATCCTGCGAACCTGGCTCGCCCGGGGCGGGGACCCAGAACTCATCGTCGACACGTTGGACCGCCATCTCGAGGCGACCCGGGCGCGGCTGGACGAGGCGTTGTGGTCGCGGCAGCGGTCGCATGAACTCGGCATCAGCGCCGACCCGGACCAGCGCTTCTCGTTCGCCGTCCTGGATTACGCGATCCGCGGGCTGTACGCGGAGCTGTCCAACATCGCGCAGTTGCGCGACGAGATCGCCTGCGGCACAACGCGCGACCCGGTCAAGCGGGTGCGACGGCCGAAGGGCCAGATCCGCCGTCGAGTGCCTCCGAGCCCGGTCTAGGCGTCGCGACCGCGTAGGCGGTCCCGCGCGGCTCGCGCTCCCACAGCACCTCCCCATCGCCGATGCCCGTCCCTTCGGCGATCAGCTGGCGTTTGAGCACCTTGTGCGTGGCGGTGCTGGGCAGGTCGGTGGCGATGCGGACGTACCGCGGGCGCGCCTTCGGGGACAGGTCGGGCTGAGCGTCGAGGAATGCCTCGAACGCGTCGGGGTCCAGGGTGTGCCCCTCGTTGAGCACGATCGCCGCCATCACCTGGTCACCGACGCGTCCGTCCGGGACGGCGTATACCGCTACCCGGTTGATCGCGCTGTGCCGCAACAGGATCCGCTCGATCGGCGCGGCGGCCAGATTCTCCCCGTCGACCCTCATCCAGTCGGCGGTGCGGCCGGCCAGGTATATCCACCCTTCGGAGTCGCGGTAGGCCAGGTCGCCCGACCAGTACATGCCGTGCCGCATCCGCTCGGCGTTGGCCTCCGGGTCGTTGTAGTACCCGGTGAAAAACCCCGAGCCCGCCGTGTTGACCAACTCGCCGACCGCTTCGTCGGCATTGACCAGGGCGCCGTCGGCGTCGAAGCGCGCGACCGCGCACTCGGTCACGGTCTCGCTGTTGTAGATCGCCACCCCGTCGACCCCTTTGCCGATCGACCCTTTCGGCGTGCCTGGTTCGCGGATCACGATGACCGCGTTCTCCGTCGAGCCGAAGCCGTCCTCGACCTGCACAGCGAAGCGGCGCCCGAACTCCTCGATGTCCTTGTCGTTGGCCTCGTTGCCGAACGCCACCCGCAGCGGGTTGTCGGCATCGTCGTCGCGCTCGGGCGTGGCCAGGATGTAGGCCAGCGGCTTGCCCACGTAGTTCATGTACGTCGCACCGTAGTGGCGGATGTCGTCGAGGAAGCTGCTCGCCGAGAACTTCGCCGGCACGATCGCGGCGCCGGAGACCACCGCGGGCGCCCAACCGGCGACGACCGCGTTGGAGTGGAACAGCGGCATCGACACGTAGCAGGTGTCCCGCTCGGACAGCTCGAAGCGTTGAACCAGGTTGATGCCGGCGAACATCGCCATCAGGTGCGACACCTGCACCGCCTTGGGGTTCCCGCTGGTGCCCGACGTGAAGATCATCATGAACGGGTCGGTCGCGGTCACCTGCCGGTGCGGCACCAGCTCGCCCGCACCTTCGACGAACTCGGCCCACTGCGGGCTCGAGGTGTCGAGGATCTGGGTGCCCTTCAGGTCCAGGCCGTCCAGCAGCGGCCGGTGTTGGTCATCGGTCACCAGGAACTGGCAATGTGCGCGCCGGACGTCGGCCGCGAGCGCCTCGCCTCGCCGGGTGTTGTTCAGGCCGCACAGGACGTAGCCGCCCAGGCCGGCGGCCGCCATCTGGGCCAGCATTTCGGGGTTGTTTCCCAACAGGACGCCCACGTGCATCGGCCGGTTCGGATCGGCGGCGGAGATCAGGGCCGCGGCCCGCTGCGCCGATCCGGCCAGGTACTGACTCCAACTCCACTGCAGGGCGCGATGTTTGACCGCGACGCCCGGGTCGGACAAGCGCTTGCGCAGCAGCGCTTGAATGGTGTCGTCGGTCATCGGTCTCAAATCACCTTCACTATGCCCGGGCCCACTGCGAGACGAGACGGTCCGTCTTATGGTAGCGGGCCCCGCGCCGCCGTTCGCAGTCCGGACCGATGGGCCGCCCACCACCTCGTGTTGTGGAACTCTTCACGCCGGATTCTCCCAGGCTTCCCTCTCGAACACTGCGTGTACAGCTGCCCCGGCCGCATAGAACGGCGACCATAGCCTCATGCTGTTTGAGTTGCACCGCTCGCTGATTCTGCTCAGGAACCGAGCCCGAGAGCTTCATCGCCAAGCCTCACAACCACGATCGCGCGATCTCACCGACCGGCGGCGCCACCGTGGCCGGCCGGCCGCGCCGAACGACCACCAGGAACGCTGATTCCATTGGCGCCACTGTCAGAGCCGACGTGGCGATCACCGAGCGGGCGCCCGGCGCTATCCGCCCACCATCATCAGGCCGCCATCGACGGCCAGAAGCTGCCCGGTGATGAACCCGGAACCCGGACCGGCGAGAAAGACCAGCATCGGGCCGAGGTCGCGGGCGGGGTCGCCCAGCGCCCCGCCCAACGGGATCATCATCTGCATCTGCTGGTCGATCAACGCGCTCGCGTCGGGGCCGAGGAACTCACGCAGCCGGTCGGCGCCGGCCGTCTGCACCGCCGGCGCCAGAGCGTTGACGGTGATCTTGTCTCCCGCCCAGGCCTTGGCGGCCGAGCGCGTCCACGCCTGCACCGCGCCCTTGGTCGCGGCGTAGACGGCCGAGATCGGGCTGCCCATAACGGCTTCCGAGGAGCCGAAGTTGATGATCCTGCCGCCCTTGGGGTCTTGCTCCTTCATCACCGCGTAGGCGGCCTGGTTGGTGAGGATGGTCGCCTTCACGTTGGTGTCCAACAAGAACGAGATCTCGTCGACGCCGATGTAGCCGGGGATCCCGGCCTGCCAGAGGCCCGCGGCGTTGACCAGCACGTCGAGCCCGCCGAGGCGTTCGGCGGCCTTCCGCACCATCGCCGAGACGGCGTCGGCGTCGCGCACGTCGCACTGCAGCCAGCTGGCCGCAAGGTCCTCCGGCGGCGGGGTCCGGTGATAGGTGGCGGCGACGTC
The DNA here is from genome assembly GCF_001668695.1 of Mycobacterium sp. E2497. Lineage (NCBI taxonomy): Bacteria > Bacillati > Actinomycetota > Actinomycetes > Mycobacteriales > Mycobacteriaceae > Mycobacterium > Mycobacterium sp. E2497. The sequence continues at coordinate 23,637 of NZ_LZKD01000222.1, read as the reverse complement.
GGCCCCCGCCTCGGTGAGGGCGCCCACGGCGGCCGCGCCGATTCCGGTCGCTCCGCCGGTCACCAGGATCCGCCGGCCTTGCAGCACGTCTTCCATGCCCGCGAGCGTAACGCCACGGCGAAATCCTGCTCGATTCTTCGCCGTGGCGTTACGCGCGCGAGGCAGCAGGCGTTACGTGCGCACCGCGATCGTCGACAACAGCCCTGCCAGTCGGTCCGGCTGGTCGATCATCGAGAAAGTCCTGGCCCCCTCGATGACCTCCAGGTGGGCGTGGGGGATGGTGGCGGCCAGCCGGACGCCATCCTCCTGCTCGAAGAACACGTCGTCGGCCGACCACGCGATCAGGGTGGGCTTGTCGAACTCGGGCAGCCGGGCCGCCACCCCCGTCGTCACCTCGGTGCGCATGGACAACGTGAACTGGCGTAGGTCTTCGGCGATGCGGGCGTCGGACAGGCCCGGGCGCACCCAGGCCTCGGTGAGGTCGTCGATGTTGCGGTGGGCCAGCCCGTCGAACGCGCGCTTGCGCGCGGCCGGCAATCGCATGGCCTGGGCGACGCCCCGGAAGGTCGCCTTCGACTTGGCCGCCAGGATCACCGGTTTGAGGATCGGCGGTGGAAAGTGTTCGAACGCATCGCAACTCGTGAGCACCAGCGCGCCGAGGCGCTCGGGGTGGTGGACGGCGACCAGTTGGGTGACGACCCCGCCGGTGTCGTTGCCGACGAGCACCACGTCCTCGAGGTCGAGGGCGGCCAGCACCTCGGCGACCATGCCCGCGACACCGGTGATGGTCCGATCGGCGCCGGGGCGCAACGGTTCCGGATGGGCGCCCAACGGCCACGTCGGGGCGATGCAGCGCAGCCCGAGGTCGGCGAGGCGTTGGCTGACCTTGCGCCACAGCTCGCCCCCCATCATGTACCCGTGCACGAAGACCACCGGCCTGCCGTTATCGGGTCCGGTTGCTTCGTAATGGATGGTTCCGGCGCTAATGTCGATCGTCGACATGAAGGGCTCCTAATTCGAGTACATTTACAAACAGGCTGTCTGTTCGTAAGTTACCAACAGGGTGTATGGAAAGCAAGAGACGGACTCAGGAAGAGCGTTCCGCGGCGACCCGTGTCGCGCTGATCGCGGCTGCCCGCAAGCTGTGGGGGCTGCGGGGCTATGCGGAGGTGGGCACGCCGGAGATCGCGACCACCGCGGGGGTGACGCGCGGGGCGATGTACCACCAATTCGCCGACAAGGCAACGCTTTTCCGGGAAGTCGTCGAAGCCGTGGAGCAGGACGTGATGGCCCGGATGGGCACCCTGGTGGCTCAGTCCGGGGCGACCACGCCGGCGGACGCGATCCGTGCCGCGGTCGACGCGTGGCTGGAGGTCTCCGGTGACCCCGAGGTGCGCCAGCTGATGCTGCTGGACGCCCCGAGCGTGCTGGGCTGGGCCGGCTTTCGCGATGTCGCCCAGCGGTACAGCCTGGGCATGACCGAACAGTTGCTCACCGAGGCGATCCGGGCCGGCCAGTTGCCGAAGCAGCCGGTGCGGCCGCTGGCGCACGTGCTCATCGGCGCGCTCGACGAGGCGGCCATGCTGATCGCCACCGCCGACGACCCGAAGCGCATGCGCCGGGAGACGCGCCAGGTGCTGCACCGCCTGATCGACGGGATGTTGAGCGAACCGGATCCGTCGCAGTGAACCTCAGCCGTCAGATCGGCGTAGCCTTAAGAACTGCTTGAGCTCGCGTGCGGGCAGGCGAAAATACGATGGGATAGCTTGCAGCACACCAGGACTCATGGGGATTATCTCAGGCCGGTCCAAAGCGAATGTTTGGCCGCGCCAGGTCAGCGTGGCACGGCCGGACGCAATGACATTTCGGCACCAGTCCACGTCGGCGCCGTACGAGAGCCCGATCACAAATCCATCCTCGTAGGGAAAGGCGCCCACGGGTGTCGCGTAGGCGCGTCCGGATCGACGACCGACGTGCTCGAGAAGCGCATACGGCGAATGGGCCTTGCCCGCCATCGGACGGATGATCTTGTTGTAGGGCTTGAGCAGCGTGGGGCGCAGGCGCGGATTGCGCTGCACGATCTTCGCCAGTGCATAACTCATCAGCAGCCACGCCACCGCGAAAGAGCTCAGCAGGAAGATAAGCCTGAAAGCCACTCTTAACGAATGGGACGTCCGCTCAGTCTGCATGGTCGGAGGCTATCCTCCGGCGTGCGTGGCCGCGGCGGTCAAAGGACTCTCATCACGGGGACCAAGGCCCGTGCCCATTCGGTAGGGCCAACCGATCGGCTACCACGAACGGCTCAGGGCCGGACTGACGGATCACGCCTTCGTTGCCGGCCACCAGCTCCGCTCCCGCAACAGCGTGGCGATGGCGGGAACGGTGAGGGTGCGGACGACAAAGGTATCCAGTAGCAGCCCGCAGCCGATGATGAACCCGGCCTGAACCATCATGTCGAGCGATCCGATCATGAGTCCGAACATGCTCGCGGCGAAGATGAGGCCCGCCGAGGTGATAACGGAGCCGGTGCTGGTGACGGTGCGCAGAACGCCGACGCGCATGTTGCGGGCTGATTCTTCGCGCAGCCGGGATATCACCAGCATGTTGTAGTCCGCGCCGACGGCTATCAGCAGGATGAACGCCAGAAGCGGGACGGGCCACGCGATGGGGTGGCCGAATCCGTATTGGAATACCAGGACTCCCAGGCCCAGTGCGGCGAAATAGTTCAACACCACAGTGCCCAGTAGGTAGACGGGGGCGACCACGGCACGCAGCAGCAGAATCAGGACGACGCCCACGATGAGCAGGGTGGCGGTGGCCAGGCGGGTGAAGTCCGTGGACAGCAAGTGTTGGAGATCGGAGTTGACGGCGGTGAAGCCGGCCACGGAGATGGCGGCGCCGGCCAGTGAGGTGTTGGGCCGGGCGGCGTTCGCGGTGTCGGTGATCGTGCGGTTGAGGGCCATCGCCTCAGCGGAGTAAGGGTCGTACGACGACGTGACGGCGAATCGGGCGGTGCGCCCGTCGGCAGAAATAAAATGCCTTGCCAGGTCACTGAATTGGCGATTCCCAAACGTGGTCGGCGGTAGATAGAAGCCGGAAGCGGCGTCTGATCCCGAGGTGGCACGAGCGGAGTTCTGCAGCTGGGCGGCGATCTGGCTCATGCCGCCCAGCAGTCGAATGTTGCTGTCGGCGAGGGCATGTACCCCGGCGGCCAGTGCCTGAGATCCCGACGCAAGTCGGCTGACGCCGGCTTGCAGGCGATGGATGTTGCCGACGAGGTCAGCGGGGTCGTCTGTGGTGCCGAGCGTCTGCTGCATGGTGGTGGCGGCGTTCTGGAGGTCGGTCAGTGTGCTGGCAAGGGTGGTGGTTTGTCTGAACTGATCGCTGAGATCGCCGACTCGGTCGAAGAATCCACCGTTGCGCAACGTGACGAGCACCCGGGTCTCGTCGCGCAGTTGCGCGCATTGTGGTGTGGTGGCGCACCACGGTGAGGCGTTGAGGCTTTCGACGAGCGGTTCGATGGCCGCAATGGCGGTGGCGGCTTGGTCGGCCAGGGGCCGCAGTCCCGCACCCGTGTGTACCGCTTGATCCACGGCTGGAGCGGTGGCGTTGAGTTGTTGCAGCAGGGGGCGGGTGCCTTGCAGCTGTTGACCTCTGCTCTCGGCTTGCTTCAACAGATCGGTGAGCGGTGTGAGCGCACGCCTCAGCGTGGTGTCGAGTTGACCCAAGCCGGCCGCGAGTTGGTCGGCGCCGTTGGTGAGCTTGGCCAGGTCGTCCCTGTGGGATTCGCCATCGGCGACAGCGCCAGCCATCCTGTCGCCGATTTGCCCGTTCTGCCAGGACAATTGCGCCTGATCGAGGCGGTCCCCTGTCGGGCGGGTGACACCGGAGACGCGAGTGACACCGGGAAGCTGAGCCACCCGCGAGGCCAGCGCGTCGAGGTCGGCGAGGCCCTTGGCGGTGCGCATGTCGGTGCCGGACTGCACCAGCAGGAATTGGTTGATGACAGTGTCTTTGGGGAAGTGCCGATCCAACAGCTGATAGCCGTGATTGCTTGCGGTGCTTCCTGGTTGTCCTTTGCGATCGTCGTAGCTGATCGTCATGGCGGCCACGACGCCGGCCAGCGCCAGCAGCACCACCAGGCTTGCGACCAGCACCGGCATTGGCCGTCGTACCACCATGACGGCGATCGGGTTCCAGTACCGGCGAGACAGGTCGGCGCGGGGCTCCGCGATGCCGCGGCTGGCCGCCAGCGCCAACAGCGGCGGGAGGAGTGTGATGGTGGCCAGGAATCCAATCAGCACCGCTATCCCACAAGCGGGGCCAACGCCCTGGAAGACGCTCAGGCGAGCGAACACCATGGACGCCAGCGCCAAAGCGACAGTGGCCGCGGAAGCCAAGATGACGCGACCGATGCTGCCGCAAGCGTGGATGATGGCCTGTTCTGGGGCGTTTCCATGTCGTCGTTGTTCGTGATAGCGGCTGATCAAGAACACGCTGTAGTCGGTGCCGGCGCCCAACAGAACCGCGGTCATGAACGCGATGGTGAATTGTGATACTGGAACGCCGAATTCACCGAGTGCCGAGAGAACGCCTCGGCCGACGGCCACGCTCGCACCGATGACCAATAGCGGCAGCAGGGCGGTGGCCACCGACCGGTATACCAGCAGCAGGATGAGTCCGATCAAGGCGGCGGTCGCCACGGAGATGAGGAGCAGTTCGTGCTCGCCGGAGCCGATCTGATCACGGAACGTGGCGGCCGGGCCGGTGACGTAGGCGATGGTCGATGACCCGGTGACGACGGAGGAGACGCGCGCGCGCACGGCATCGACCGATTCGGCTGACATGGGATCGCCCAGGGTGCCGACGATCCCGATGGGCAGGAACCACGCCTTCCCGTCTTTACTCACCGCGCGGCTTCTGGTGGTGGGCTCGGCAAGGAGGTCCTGCACCAACAGAACGTGCGTCTTGTCGGCGCGCAGCGCGGTCACGAGTGCGTCGTAGCGTTGTCGCGCGGCCGGGGTCAGCCCCGCGGGGTCTTCCATCGCGATGACGATCGAGGTCTTGGCGCCCCGTTCGTCGAACGCCGCCGCCATCCGGTCAAGCGCTTGAAACGACGCCACGTCACCGGGCAAGAGCTGGACCGATTGCTGACGCACGACGGTCTCCAGCTGTGGGAAGGCGACGGCGAGGATCGCCGCCACGCCGATCCACGTGCCGATCACCAAGGCTTTGCGCCGGACGGCGAATCCGCCCAATGCGGCAAGGCGTGCGCTGTATTCACCGGTGCGCGCAAGCGGCCGATCGGTATGCCCCGGTGGACGTCGGACCGCGTCGACGAATCGTGTCACCGTAGTCCCCTGACCAACGGCCACCCGCTGCGAACAACATCGGCATGGTTCGGTCGGCAGCAGGTCACGCCGATCCCCGAAAAGGTCCCCCGTCTCACAGCTCCCCCTATGATGGTTTGGTGAAGCGGTTCACCAAAGCGCTTTGGTGAGATCCTTCACCAAAGCTGGGCGCGAGCGCAAGTTCGCGAGCCGAACGAAAAGAAGGAGCTGGTTCTCGAATGGCAGTGCATCGCGGCCTAACCGCTGATCAGCGGCGTGAACAGCGCCGCGGGCAACTCATCGAGGCCGCGTTCGACACCATCGCCGAGCACGGGGTGAGCAACCTGCGGGTACGGGCGGTCAGCGCGAGCGCGGGGCTCAATGACCGCTACTTCTACGAGAGCTTCCGCGACTGCCATGAGTTACTGATCGCCACTTTCGAAGACCAGTTCAACCGTGCGCTGACGGGGATCATGGCGACGGTCGCGGAGTCACCGCACGAACTCAAGGCGCGCGTTCGGGCCGTCCTCGAGTTCGCTTTCGGCTTCATTGACGAAGATCCGCGGCGCCCGCGGCTCCTGATCGAGCTGCAAACGGCAGAGGCGCTCGCCGCCCGGCGGCACGAGGTGATCGGCGTCCTCACTCAGGTCATGGTCGGGCAGGTGCGAGCGCTGCTCGGCGAGGCCGCCGGCGCCGACGACAACATCATGCTGACCGCGTTGACGGTCGTCGCGGGCCTCCTTGAGCTGACCGCCCAGTGGTACCGACACCAAATCGATGTCAGTCAACCTCAGCTCATCGAGTTCATGACCGCCCTCGTCGTGACCACCACGGACATCACCGGCGCGCTTGACCGCCAACTCACGCGCCCAAGCCGCGACGGACACGTTGAAAAGCCCTAGCAGCAGACCGAGCGCGTGCCGGGCAACAGCACCTCTTGCCGATGACCAAGGCCCATCGCGAAAGTCGCGGAAGGATCTACGTTGGTCTCGTGTCCCGCGCGAAGCCCAAGACGACGAGGTTGATCGTTACGGTTCTCGGATTGATCGCCTACGACACGTTGATCAGGCCCGCCATTTTGGACTGGGGCGCCACCGAAGCCGAGCAACGGATGCCATTGGCGGGCGACGAGATAGTCGCCGACGTCATGACTCACCACACGCGGGCACTGACCGTCAACGCGCCGGCCGCCGCGATATGGCCATGGCTTGTGCAGATCGGCGATCGCCGGGCAGGCTTCTACAGCTACGACTGGATCGAACGGTACCTGTTCCCCGGCACCGTGCACTACATCGAGGGGAATCGCTCCGCCACCCGCATCCATCCCGAACTGCAGAAGATCGCGCTCGGCGATCGGATCAACACGGGGTCGTTCGGGCCGATGCAGATCGGCAGTCCGGTGACGGTTCTCGAGCCCGAGCGTGCACTGGTGATCGGAACGTGGGCATTCGTATTGTTGCCGTTGGACGAAAACCGCACCCGGCTGTTGGTTCGCGACCGGGATGCGGGATGGTTGCGGTCACTGGCGCCCCGTCGCTCCGGAATGCTTCGTACGGCGGGTGCGATCATCGACTACGGAATCGGAGAACCGCTGCATTTCGCGATGGTCCGCAAGATGATGCTCGGCATCAAACAACGCGCCGAGGCCCTGCCGGGTCCTGGATGATTGCAAGGCTTTTCGTGGCTGCTCAGCAGGGCCTGGTAAAGAGCGGGATCAAACCCCGACGAGAAGCGCACAGTGGTGTGCCAAACGTCCTATGCGGAAGGGAACAGCGACCCTAGAACCCGACGACGGCTGAATAGACGATTGCGTTATGGCGCAAGTCCGCCCACAACGTCTCCTGATCGAAGCGGCTGTTCCGATATTCGACACGATGATCGCTGAGCAGGTGATGGTGGCCGCGGACGTGTCGACGACTTTCCAGGCGGCCAGAGCGCTGGACTTGCTCACCGTACGCACGCCGCTGTTGACGGCGTCGATGTGGATTCGCGGCCTGCCGGAGCGGTTGAGGGGAAGGGCCGGCCCCACGCCACCGCGACTCGTGATGTCCGAGCCGATCGCTTTGCCGGGCTGGTTGCCGCTTGGTGAACAACCCGACCGCGAGATCGCCTTCGGCGCCGTCGGCAAGTTTTGGCGGCCGGTCATCGAATGGCGTGACGTCGCACCGGCGGACTTCGGCGGCTTCCACGAACCTGGTTGGGGAAAGATCGCCGCAAACTTTTCGGTGTTGCCCTGCGGGCCGGATCACACCGCGCTGAGCTACCAATGCCGGACCACGACAACGGATCCGGATTCACGACGGCGGTTCCTGCGTTACTGGTGGCTGATCCGGCCCTTCGTCGCCCACATCATGCGCGCGACGCTCTGGGCGATCAAGGCCGACGCCGAGGCGGCGACAGCAGACGGGAGTAGATGATGCGCGTCCTGGTGTGTTTCGGTTCCAAGCGGGGTGGTACCGCCGGGTTGGCCGCCATGATCGGTGACGCACTGACCGAGGCCGGGTGTGAGGCCGAAGTGATGACGGCCAAAGACGTTGGGGACTTCGGCGACGTCGGCGCGGTGATCGTCGCCGGCGGTCTGTACGCCAACAGGTGGCACCACCACGCGCGACGCTTCGTGCGCCGCCACGCGTCGGCGTTACGTGGCTTGCCGGTTTGGCTGGTCAGTAGCGGTCCCCTGGATGGTTCAGCCGAGGAGCACGACATCCCGCCCACGAAGCAAGTCGCGAAATTGGCTGACCGCGTGGGCGCCCGCGGTCATGTGACCTTCGGCGGGTTTCTGGCGCCTGACGCGAAAGGCTTCCCCGCCAGCGCGATGGCGAAGAACAAGGCCGGCGACTGGCGCAGCCCCGCGCACGTGCGGCGCTGGGTCACCACAGTCGTTGCCGAATTGAGCCGGTCCGAGAACGTCGGCCAGACATAGGGGCCGGTCACCGGCGTCGTCGGAGTCACTCGCCATGATCCCGTTGGTGAAGGCGAGCGTGGCGATGGCCTGGTCTTCGACCAGCGCCGGCTCGGGCGCGTTGTGCTTTCTGCGCGCTGCGATGGGCTCAACCTAAAACTGACCGCAGTTGGGCGCGGTCGGTTCTCCGTTGAAGCGGGCGGCGATCCATTGCATGGCCGGTTCACCGTCGACGAGCATCGGCAGGGCATGGTTGATCACGAGCTTGTTGAGGAACGGCGGCTCCTCGTTGGTGCGGAATTCCACGTCGGCGCCCTGGGCGCACCAGTCGCGACCGAGTTGATTGGCGGCCGTCCAGGGCACCAGCGGGTCGTAGCGGTTGCTGTCGATCAATACCGGGGCGTCGGGCTTGTAGCGCCCGATCCGCTGGTCTTCGAACATGGTGTTGAACGGCTCCTCGTTGACCAGTTGATTGATGTCTTCGGTGAAGTAGGGCTGGATGTGGCGAAACATGAAGTCCAGCAAGGTCTGACCGACGCACTGGCGTGAGACCGATTCGAGCATCGCCAGCCCCCTGGGGGTCATCTTGGAACGGATGACGTCGGCGAACTCCGGATAGGCGGCCATGACGCTGTTGAGCGCGTACCCGACGACGCCGACCAGGGCACTGCCGTCCGCATACGGCAGGAGCTCCTTGAGGTTGGCCGGCGGCGCCCCGGCGTAGGTACCCACGATATGGAGGTCAGGAGCATAGGCCGACGCCAGCTCAGCCGCCGACGCCGTCGCGCCGCCACCCTGTGAGTAGCCCCAAAAAGCCACCGGCCCATGGGGATCCAGCGACGCCCCGGGCAGCTTCATGGCGGCCCGGGCGGCGTCGAGCACGGCCTGTCCCTCGGCCACGCGGCCCACGTAGGTGTGCATGGACGTGGTGCCGAGCCCTTCGTAGTCCGTCATCACGATGGCGAAGCCACGGGCAACCATGGTCGCGACGAACAGCTCCTCGTAGTTGAACATGATGTCCCAGCCGCCCGAATAGTGGATGCCCTGGTTGAACATTCGCGAGGGGGCGCACTGATTGCCCTGGCCCTGGGTGCCCGGCGCGTAACTGATCAAGGGACGCGGTCCGCGGCCCGGCCAGTCGTTGTAGGGCTCGAAGTAGGTGCCGGTGACAGCGATTGGGTTGCCCCGGGTATCGGTGCTGCGGTACATGATTCGTGTACCGGTGGCCATGATGGCGCCCAGCTGGCCCGACGGCTCCAGCACCAGTCGTGACGGCTCGGTGCGGATCAGGTCGCCCGGTTGGCCGGGCGGCAATGGGTCGGGCGGCGTGTAGAACTGCGCGTATTGCGGTTCGTCCCCGCCGTCGGCGTGGGCGCTGCCCGCATTCGGCAGGCCGGTCAGAGCCGAGGCGATGATCAGTAGGACGGCGAAAGCTCCCCCAACCCGGCGCATCACGGAACGGTAACAACCGGGGGCCGCCGGCGGAAGGGCATTCTCTAGGAGTTCAGAGAATCGGCGCGCCCTAACGATGGTTGGCGGCGAAGAAGCGCCAGATGGTGTCGGTGGCGTCCAGGGCCGTCGAAGGCGGGGGATGCGTCACCCGGGAGCCCAACCCGCAGGACACGCGAAGCCGGATCATCGAGCTCACGCCGCGCGGTCGCCGTGCCCTACGTGTAATGCGTTCCAGCGCAGTTGATTTGGAGAGTCGATGGGAGCGGATCCTGGGGCGACGGCGGCTGGCCGAATTGCGCGAGACGTTGCAGGCGTTGCTCGCCGGTCAGGCCGAGACGGCGGGGGAGTGACGCCCGCCGGGAATTCCCGTGCCTTCAGCGTCGTCGACGGCTTAGGCTGACCCAAGACAGTGACAGGAGTCCGCCGTGCCCATCTTCATGGTCGAGCGCAACTTCGCCGAGGACTTGGAACCGAGCCTCGAGGTTGCCGACGGTATCAACCGGATCAACGACCTGGAGGGCGTTCGGTGGATGTATTCGTTCCTGTCGGCGGACAAGCGGAAGACGTACTGCCTCTACGAGGCGCCGTCGCCGGAGGCCATCAGGTCCGCGGCCGCCCGCGCGGGCCTGCCCGCCGACGCCGTCGTCGAAGTGAAAGACCGCCTGATGCCGGACGGGGCCCTGTCCGACATCTGACGCGGCGCTACCCCAGGAGTTCGTGATCGGCGGCGTACATCGCCGCCTGTGTGCGGTTGGCCGCCCCCGTCTTGATCAGGATGTTGCGCACATGGTTGGCCGCGGTGTTGGTGCTGATGAAAAGGCGCTCGCCGATCGCGCGGTTGCTCAACCCCTCAGCCAGCAGCCGCAGCACCTCGACCTCCCGTTCCGTCAGACCGTCGGGCCCCACGGGAGGCGCGGTGAGCACCGAATCCGCCAGGTCGACGACCCGGGTCTGGCCGATCGCACCGGCGATGGCGCGCGCCTCCCCGGCCAGGCGCCGGGCATCGTCGGCGTGTCCGCATGCCGCGGCGAACAGCGCGTGCCGGGCCAGCGTCTCGCTGATGTGGACCACCGAACCCATCCGCCGGTCCATCTCGATCGCCACGGCGAAGTGACGGTCGGCCGCCGCGTGGTCCCCGCAGAGCGCCGCCATGCGGGCCAGGTACCGGTCCGCGCTGCCGAACAGCGCGACGAACTGCCCGGCCACCAGGTTCTTTCCGGCGTACCGCCCGGCGAACGGGCGCAGCGTGCGGACCGCGTCGAGGCGGGTAAGCCGCAGCGCAGCCTCGACCATGAACGCGAGCTCCATCGGCCACTGCGCATCCTCGAGGCGCTCGCCCAGGTTGCGGTTGAGCAGTTGGTCGAGCGCGCGGGTCATGCCGCGCTCGCACTGCAGCTCGGTGTACAGGGCGAGCAGCCCGGGCACCCAGCGGCCGGCGAACGTCTCGCTGCCGTCGATGAACCCGCCGAACCTCTTCAAATCGCCGGTCTCGCGGCGGATCATGAACATCTGGACCCCGTTGGAGCCCTCGGTGTCGTCGGCGCCGAACAAATCGCCTGTGCGCAAGGCGATGTCGGCCCATCGTTCGGCGCCGGGGAAGTCGCCGCGCAGGTAGGCCAGCGCCTGCTCGATGCACGCGCCGACGAAGCCGAAGGCGGGTTGACCGCAGCTTTGTGCCGCTCGCCGCATGTCGGCGGTCGCGGCGGCGAGGCCTTCAGGCCGGCCGGCCAGGTAGCTGACCTGGGCGTGGAAATGCGATGCCGCGCCCAATGACTCGTAGTCGCGGCGCGATAGCGCCATGCGGGACACCTCGGCCGCGCGCTCGGCCTGGATCTCACTCATCTCCGGGGTGAGGCCCTGCCACAGGCTGGTTTTCAGCGTGTGCAGCAGGACCGCCGGGTCGCCGCCGGCCCGCGCGCGCTCGATGGCGTCGGCGCCGACCTCGCGCGCCCGCGGCGCCACGCCGGCGAAGGCCAACGCCCGGCCGAAGCTGCCGAGCGCCTGCACATAGCGCGGGTCCTCCGCGCGCAGCCCGCACGACTCCAGAGCCGACGCCAACAAGTCGGCGGCCTTCGAAGTCGATTGGCCCGGGCGCCAATTGGCCTCTTCGTAGCCGACGGCCGCCTCCAGGCGCATGAGCGGGTCGTCGGTCGCGCCGATGCGCTCGTAGATGGCCCGTGCCCGCGCGAACGAGCCGCCGCGCACGTGGTTGGCGGCCGCGTCGAGCTGCAGCCTGGCCCGCTCGGCCAGGCTGAGCTCGGGAAGCGAGGCGGCCCGCTCGAACCACTTGGCCGCGTCCTCATAGGCCAGGCTCTGCTCGGCCATCCGGGCCGCCTGACGCGCGTACCGCAACGCCTGCTCGTGGTAGCCCAGCACGTGCGCGCGCAGGTAGTGGTTGGCCAGGCGCGGAACTAGCGCCGGGTCGCCGCGGCCCTCGAGCGCCTCGGCCGCGCGCGCGTGCATGACCCGCAGCCGCGATGCGGCCATCCCGCCGAGCACCGCTTCCCGGGTCAGCGCGTGCACGAAGGCGAATTCACCGTCGGAGTCGTGAACGGCGCGCACCAACCCCACGGCCTCGGCCGAATCGACAGCCGCCAGCGTTCCGGCGGGCTCCGGCCCGCACGTCGAGATCAACGCCGGCAGGTCGAACGTCTGGCCCAGCACCGCCGCCTGCTCGATGACCGCACGCACGCCTGTGCCCAGTCCGGCGAGGCGGCGGGCGATGGCGTCGCCGATCGACGCGGGGACGGTGTGCTGCGTGCCCAACGTGGCGAGGCCGCCGCGGATTTCGAGCTCGTTGACGAGTTCGGTCAGGAAGAACGGATTGCCGCCGGTCCTCTCGCGCAGCAGGGCGGCGGCCGTACGCGCCGACGCGGGGGCGAGTTGCTGTGTGCGCGCCACGAACTCGGCGATCGCCTCCGTGTCCAGGCCCGGAAGGTCCAGCCGCCGCACCCCGTCGAACCGGTGCAGTTCGGCCAGCCGGGTGGCCAGATCGGCGGACCGGTCGGGCTCGGTCGTGCGGAACGTGACCACCACCAGCGCGCGCACATCGGCGCACCCGACCAGCACGTGCTCGAGCAGCGCGAGCGTGGGAAGCTGCGCCCAGTGCAGGTCGTCGAGGATGAGCGCGATCGGTCGATCGACTGCCAGCCGCCGCAGGAAGCCGGTCAACGCGTCGAAGAGGGCGTGCCGCTGCGAACCGGCGTCCGGGGCCGGGCCTGCGGCGGGCAAATGCCGAACCACGTGCGACGACAGCCGCCGCAGCTGCGGCGCCGCGTCGCCGAGCGCTTCGGCCATGGCGCCCGGCGGACCGGCGATCAGCAGCCGGTCGAGCGCTTCGGCGAACGGCGCGTAGGGCAGATCCTCGTCGGCGGTCGAACTACCCACCAGCACCGCGACGCCGTGGTCGTGCAGCGTTCCGGCCACCTCCGCGGCCAGGCGCGTCTTACCGGCCCCGGGCTCGCCCCCGACGAAGATCGCCTGGCGATTGCCCCGCTCGACCCGCTCCCAGGCCTGTTCGAACACCGCGAGTTCCGCGTCGCGACCCACGAGCGGACCCCGGCGACGAGCGATCAATTCGGCCGGGAGCGGGGGCGGCACCCACTGCGCCATGGTCTCAAGGTAGCCGCGGCGATCGGGACGGGTCGATAGTCAGTTCTGACTATCGACGGCCACGCCCGCGTCAGCGTCGTGCCGCCCGGTGTCGCGCATACTGTGCGTCTGAGGCGCTGTTGTCGGGAGGGCACTTCGTGATCACTCGAGACGTCGATGCGAGCGCGGTGGCGGACCTGGCGCTGTGTCCGCCGCGGGCGGCGTTGGCCGCCACCGTGGACGACGAGATCGTCGTACTGCCGGCCACCGTCAGGCTGGACGAGCCTGCCGATCCCGCGTTGTCGCCGCGCATCGTCCGAATCCCGGACGGCGGCCCGGAGCTTGCCGATCGCAATGTCGTCGTGGTCGCCGACGACGGTCCACAGTGGTTCCGGCTGCGTTCGTTGGCCGTCCGGGGGACGGCCGAGGCCATCGGAGATCGCACCTATCGGGTCGTGCCCACGCGGGTCGTTGCCTGGGACTACGGCTCGCTTCGTGAGGTGCCGACACCGCCGACACCGCCGGCTCCCGCGCGGGCATCCGCTCCGGTGGCCGACGGGCACGACGCTGTTCGCCCCGCCCGGTCTCCGAATGTTGAGGCGGCCGTGCGCAATTCGTGGGTCATGCTCCTGGCCACCCGCTCGCCCAAGGGCACACCATTCGCGGTTCCGTTGTGGTTCGTCGCGCACGGTGGCCGCTGGTATGCCACCACCTCTGCGTCGTCCTGGACGGTGCGCAATGTGCAAGTGTGCCCGCAGGTCGCCGTGCTGCTGGGCGGCGAGGGCGGGTCAACCGCCGCGCGGCTGCTGGTGCGGGGACGGGCCAGGGCCGTGCGGGGCGTGCCGCCGCCGGCGGTGCTTGCCCGAATCGCCTGGCGCTACTACTTGCAACCGCGGTTCGCGGTGGACGAGTTGGGTCATATCCGGCTGTGGGCGCGGCGGATGCGGTATTACACCCAGTCCAGTCCGGCGTACGTGGTGATCACACCGGAAGCGGTAACCGAATGCCGGGTCCCGTAGTCGCTCTCCGGTTTTCGCGACGCCAATGTGCTACGGCGTCTTCAAGAACACGTCGTTGAGCGTGACGGTGCGCAGGTTGCGCTCGCGGATGAAGTCGACGAGTTGGGGATAGACGTGTGTGACGGGTAGGTGGTTGAGGTGCCCGATGACGATGGCCTGCGGGGTGAAGTACTGGTCGGCCATCTGCACGATGTAGTCCTCGGTGATCAACGTCGAATCCGACAGCGATCCCGACCATAACGTCGGCACCGTGTAGCCGAGATCGGCCGCGACGGCGTCGACGGCGGCGTTGCGCTTCGCGTACGGCGGCCGCCAGTACGGCTTCGCGCCGATCCCGTACGTCTTCTTGAGGAATTCGTCGTTGCGGGAGAGCTGTTGGGCGATTTGGTCTTTCGGGAGCGTCGTCAGGTCGGGGTGAGACCACGTGTGGTTGCCGAGCTGGATCTGCCCGCTGTCGACCAGGGGCCGCAGCATCTCCTTGTTCTCGGTCCAGGAGTCGTAGGTGCCGTTGACGAAGTAGGTCAACCGCACCCCGGTGTCCTTGGCGAACTGGGTGTACGCGCGCACCACCTCGCTGTTGACGCCGTCGTCTACCGTCAGTGCCAGCAGATCGCCCTCGCCGGGGATCTTCATCAACGCGCCGCCGCCGGGCAGCGGGATGCGGGCGTCGGGCGGTGGAGGCGGTAACAGGGCCGTCGGGGCGGCGGGACCGGATACCGCGACCGAAGCCGGCGGTACTTGGGCGAACGTCCGCGGCTGCGGGTCGACCACCAGGCGGGCGGCGCCCACGCCGGCGACGACCGACGCGGCGAGCGAACCCAGGAATTGACGGCGGTTCATCTCGGGGCGCGGGGCGGGACGGGCTCGACGTGGACCGCGGCGCGGTGGGCACCGAGCCGACCCGCGGAGGGGTCGCCCGTCATGCGGAACATCGCAGCCATCAGCAGCGAACCGTACCACTAGCAGGGTGAATATGTCGGAGGCGTTACGGATGGGTCAGCTGTGAATTTTGTTAACTAACGTGATTCGCCACGGTAGGGCGGCAGCGGCACCGGTTCGGCGTCCGGCGTGCCCAGCGTCGAGGCCAGCCACGGCAGCGCCGCGGTGAACGCCTGCGCGGCGAACGGCCAGTCGTGCTTTCCCGGCTGACTGACCACCGCGCAGGCGATGCCGTTGGCGCTGGCGGCGGCGCACAGCGCGTTGGCGGCGGCGTCCTGACCTTCCGGGTTGGCAGCCGGGTCGGTGCCGGGAGCGCCTCCGGTGCTGTTGGCTTCCTCGGCCACGTCGCGCGGCTCCGACGACCCCGGGACGTCGAACCAGCCCGACAGCCCGGTGTAGCGACCATGCCGCGCGATCACGGTAAGCGGGTCGAACGCGGCCCAGGCGGCGTGGTCGCCGCCGAACAACTTGGCGATCGTCTGATCCCTGGGGCCGACATTGGGGCTGCGGTCACCGGCGATGTCGACGAACGCGCTGAACAGCTCCGGGTGCATGACGGCCAGGTCAACCGCGCAGGTCCCGCCCATCGACCATCCCGCGACGGCCCAGTTGGCGCGGTCGGCGCTGACGCCGAAGTTCGACACGATGAACGGCACGATGTCCTTGGTCAGGTGGTCGGCGGCGTTGCCTCGGCTGCCGTTGACGCACTCGGTGTCGTTGTCGAACGAACCGGTGGGATCGACGAACACCAGGACCGGGGAGAACCCGTGGTGCGCGGCGGCGAAGTTGTCGATCGCGGTGAAGGCCCCGCCGGGACCCAGCCAGTCGCCGGGGGTGTTGAAGGCGGAGCTGATCATCATGACCGCCGGCAGCCGAGGCGGCGGATTGCTGTTGAACCACGCGGGTGGCAGGTAGACCAGTTCCCGACGGTGGGGGAAGTGCGAGGCGTTGTCGTCGATGTTGACCGGCACCACCACGCCCTTGCTGGGCCTGGTGCCGGCGACCTGCATCTCGGTGACCCGCAGCCGGTCGACCTCGTTGGGCAACGGCCCAGAGGTCAGCTGATTCCACGCGGCCAATGCGGTGGGGAAGTAGCCAACCCACCCGTTCAGGGCGAGCCCCGCGCACAACACGCACAGGGGTATGGACAGCGCCGCCAGTGCCCGGCGCCACCAGCGTGCACCCGGCCAGCCCACCAACACCACCGCGGCGGCCAGGCCGGTCAGCGCGATCCAGACCCACAGCGCCGTCGGCGCCGGGTCGCCGGCCACGCCGAGCGACGTGATGTACCAATACGCGAGCGCGGTCACCGCGACGGCCGCGACCAGGGCCACGGGCAGCACCCGCTTGAGCCAGGTCCGCGCACGCCACTGGATCGCGATGATCAGCAGCAGCAACGTCAATGCCTGCACGGCCGGCGGGAACCAGCCATGCAGCAAGGACAGTCGTCCGAAGAATTGGTCCAACGGTCGTTGCCTTTGCTGAGTCGCTGCGCGGGGGCGGACCCGTGGTCATTTCGAACGCGGTGGGTCGAGGACAACTATCCCACACCGGCCCCACCCACCCGGCCGCCGTCGCGGCGTGTGGGCGCGGCCTTCTAGGCGTTCGTCACGCTGGTGAACGAGCGCAGCCGCAGGCTGTTGGCGACGACGAAAGCGCTGGAAAAGGCCATCGCCGCGCCCGCCAGCATCGGATTCAGCAGGCCGAGCGCGGCGAGCGGGATGGCGGCGACGTTGTAGCCGAAGGCCCAGAACAGGTTGGCCTTGATGGTGGCCAGCGTCCGCCGGGACAACCGGATGGCGTCCACGGCGGCGCGCAGGTCGCCGCGCGCGACGGTGAGGTCGGCGGCCTGGATCGCGACGTCGGTGCCGGTGCCCATGGCCACCCCGAGGTCTGCGGCCGCCAGCGCCGCGGCGTCGTTGACGCCGTCGCCGACCATGGCCACGACCTTGCCCTCGGACTGCAGCCGCTTGACGGCGGCGACCTTGTCGGCGGGCATCGTCTCGGAGATGACCTCTCCGATGCCGAGCTGGCCGGCGATGCGGTTCGCGACGGTCCCGTTGTCACCGGTCAGCAGGATCGGCGTGAGGCCAAGCCGCTTGAACTGCCGGACCGCTTCGGCGCTCGTGGGTTTGACCGTGTCCGCGACGACCAGGACACCTCGGGCGCGGCCGTCCCAGCCGACGGCGACCGCGGTCTTGCCCTCCGCCTCGGCCCGCGCCTTGCCCGCAGACAGTGCGGCGTCCAGGGGCTCGCCCCGCTCGGTCAGCAGGCCGGCGCGGCCGACCACGACGCTGTGGCCGTCGACGACGCCCCGCACACCGCTGCCCTCCAGGCTGGCGAAATTTTCGGGTGCGGGCAGGGCGCGCAGCTCGGCTCTGGCCGCCCGGGCGATGGCCTGCGCGATGGGATGTTCGGAGGCGTCCTCGAGCGCCCCGGCGTAGCGAAGGAGCGTCTCGCGGTCGGTTCCCGGCCCGCTGATCACCTCGACCAGCGTCATCTTGCCGGTGGTGACGGTGCCGGTCTTGTCGAGCACGACGGTGTCGACCAGGCGGGTGGACTCCAGCACCTCGGGCCCTTTGATCAGCACGCCGAGCTGAGCCGCGCGGCCCGTACCGACGAGCAGGGCGGTCGGGGTGGCCAGGCCCAGCGCGCAGGGACAGGCGATGATGAGCACCGCGACGGCTGCGGTCAGGGCCGCTGCGGGCGAGGGGCCCAGCGCGAGCCAGGCGCCGAGGGTCACGAGGGCGATGCCGATGACCACCGGGACGAACACGCCGGAGATGTGGTCGGCCAGCCGCTGCACCTCGGCCTTCCCCGACTGCGCCTCCTCGACCAGCTTGGCCATGTGGGCGAGCTGGGTGTCGTCGCCGACCCGGGTGGCCCGCACGACGAGGCGGCCGCCGGCGTTGACGGTGGCGCCCGTGACGGCGTCGCCCGGGCCGACCTCGACGGGGACGGATTCGCCGGTGAGCATCGAGGCGTCCACCGCCGAGGAACCCGAGATCACGACTCCGTCGGTGGCGACCTTCTCCCCCGGCCGGACCACGAACTCGTCCCCGACCGCGAGGCGGTCCACGGGGATCCGGGTCTCGGCGCCGTCGCGCAGCACCGCCACGTCCTTGGCCCCGAGCTCGAGCAGGGCGCGCAGCGCGGCGCCCGCCGTCCGCTTGGAGCGCTGCTCGAAGTACCGGCCGGCCAGGACGAACAGGGTCACGCCCGCGGCGACTTCCAGGTAGATGTTGCCGGTTCCGTCGGCGGTCCGGGCGGTGAGCTCGAAGCCGTCGCGCATGCCCGGCTCTCCCGCCGTGCCCAGGAACAGCGCATACAGCGACCAGAGGAACGCCGACAGCGTGCCGATCGAGACGAGGGTGTCCATGGTGGCGGCGCCGTGCCGAAGATTGGCCCAGGCGGCGGCGTGGAAGGGACGACCGCCCCACACGACGACCGGTGCGGCCAGAACCAGCGACGCCCACTGCCAATAGCGGAATTGCAGGCCGGGAATCATCGCCATGGCGATGACCGGGCCCGCGAGCACGCCCACGATGATCAGGCGGGTGCGAAGGGAGCCGGGGTCCACGGATTCGCCGGGGGCGGGTTCCTCCCGCGGTTGCGGCAGCGCGGCGGTGTATCCGGCTTGTTCGACGGCGGTGATCAGCAGCTGCGGGTCATACCCCGACGGGACGGTGAGCGCGGCCTTTTCGGTGGCGTAGTTGACAGTCGCGGCGACACCGTCGAGCCTGTTCAGCTTCTTCTCGATCCGGGCGGCGCACGACGCGCACGTCATTCCCGCGATCTCCAGCTCGATATGGATCACCGGCGCCGCGCTCATGCCACCAAGACGGCCTCGTAGCCCGCCTCGTCGACCGCGCCGAGGACCGCCGCCGCGTCGATGGGAAGAGAACTCGTGATCACCAGCCTGCCGGTGTCGGCGCTGACGTCCACGCGCTCCACGCCCGGGAGACGACCGACCTCGCCCTTGACCGCCGCCTCGCAATGGGCGCAGCTCATCCCGTCCACGCGGTATTCGCTCGTGACCATGGTCTTCCTTCCTCGTACCCGGGTGGGGTATGCCTCGCCGCAACGCGCGCATCGCCCCGCGGTATTCCCCCGCGGAGCCGCCGGGGCAAACGGGCGTCAGGAAAGACCCGGACCCGGCCGAGGCGACGAGGACTCCACCATTGTGCCTGGTCGACGGTGTCGAAGGCGCGGCCGGGATGGGTCCGGACCGGGATCAGACGTAGCCCACCCCGATGTCGACGGACAGCTGGGTGGCCGTGACCAACCGGGACTGGTCGGAGGCCAGCCAGGCGACGGCGTCGGCGATGTCCTCGGGCTGCGCGATTCCCTCGGGCAGCAGCGGCTTGTGCAGCCCGCGCAGATGCGGGTAGGTGTCGGCGGCCGCCTGCAGCGCCTCGCGCATGCGACCGGTACCCATTGGCGTCGCGACCGCGCCGGGGTTGAGGCTGTTGACGCGGATGTTGTGCCGGCCCAGCTCGGCGGCGAACGCTCGCGCCATCCCGACGACGGCATGCTTGCTGGCCGTGTAGTGGATCATGAACGACTGCATGTTGATGCCGGCCGCCGAACCGATCAGGATGATCGATCCGCCGCGACCGCCGTCGATGATGTGGGGGGCGCCGGCCATCACCGTGTTCCAGGTGCCGATCACATTGGTGTCGATGGTGTCGCGAAACGCCTCAGCCGTGATCTGGTCCCAGGGTGCGGGACTGCAGATTCCGGCGTTGGCCACGATGATGTCGAGGCGGCCCAGTTCGCCGACCGCCCGATCGACGGCGTCTTTGAGGGCGTCCAGATCGCGGACGTCGACGGGCGCGGTGATCACCCGTTTGCCCTCGGCGCGGACCAGCCGCGCCGTCTCGGCCAGATCGTCGGGGGTGGGCGAATCGTAGGGGACGCTCGGCGGCAACGGCCCGGCGATGTCGACCGCGATGATGTCGGCGCCCTCGGCGGCCAGGCGTACGGCATGCGCCCGGCCCTGCCCTCGCGCGGCGCCGGTGATCAGCGCCACCTTTCCCGGCAAAGACTGGCTCATCGGTTGTTGACGTCCTTTCTGATGACCCCGGCGAAGCGTAGCGTCGAGTTCGCTTTACCAGCTCACCGGAGGGACGCATCGTGGACGTCACCGTTGTCGACGCGGGACCGCGGCAGGTGAGCCGGTCGGTCGAAGTGGCAGCTCCGGCCGCCGAGCTGTACGCGATGGCAGTCGATCCCCGGCGGCACAGCGAACTCGACGGTTCGGGGACGGTGCGTGACAACATCAAGGCGCCCGCGAAACTGACTGTCGGCTCGACGTTTTCGACCAAGATGAGGATGTACGGCCTGCCGTACCGCATCACCAGCACGGTGACCGCTCTGAAACCGGACGAATTGGTCGAATGGCGTCACCCAGTGGGCCACCGCTGGCGGTGGGAATTCGAGTCGCTGTCACCGACCCGGACACGGGTCACCGAGACGTTCGACTATCGCGACGCCGGTGCGATCAAGAACGCGCTGAACTACTACACCCTGATCGGCGCGACGAAGGCGAACGCCGCGGGTATCGAGGCGACGCTGGCCCGGTTGCGGGATCGTTACGCCGGATAAGGGCATGAGCCTCACCGCATGCCCAGGCGCCTCAGGTGTTCGATCATCGTGTCTACCGCAGCTTCCAGAGGCGCGGTGTCGCGACGCACCTGGCTGAGGAGCAACCCACCCTGAATGCCGGCGAGCATGGCCAATGCGACGCGCTCGATGTCCGTTCCCTCGGCCAGCTCGCCGCGCGCAGAGATTGCGGCCAGTCCGTCGTGAATCATGTTCTCCCACTGGGCGAATGACCGGGCGAGCTGGGCACGTGCGACGGGATCCGCCTCGGACAGCTCGTTGGCCATCGAGCCGATCGGGCAGCCGCCGGCGCACCCCAGGCTCCGCACCAGGTTCACCATGATGTCGCGCCAGCGGGACAGGTCCTCGATGCTGTCAATGCGGTCCAGACCCAGGTGCTGCACGCCGAGGACGCGGTCGGTCTGAAAGTCGATGACGGCGGCCACCAGGTCGCTCTTGTCGGCGAAGTAGTGGTACATCTGCGAGGTGCTGATGGACGCGGCTTCCTGGATGTCCTCGATGGTCGTGCGCGCGACACCGCGCCGCAGCATCAACTCCGAAGCGGCGGCCACGATCCGCGCGCGGGTCGCGCGGCCCTTCGTGGTCAATTTGTCGTACGGGACCGGCGCCATGGAGCCCCCTTTCTTCGGAGCGACCACCGCAATCTACCCGTTTTGGAGTTGACACTCCATTTTGCATTCCGCATGCTGGTCGCAAATGTCACGAGCCGGTGCCGGAAGTCGTTGTGCGCCAAGCCGGCACACATGCCAGGGATGAGGACCTCATGACCAGTACCGCCGACACCCAACATTCGACCATCGCCGAGCGGGTCGCGCGATTCCAGCAGGAGATGGCAGGCCGGCTGCCCCAGGACATCGCTGACACCTTCGGTGCCGAGCAGGCGCGGCTGCGGGACGGTGGCGTGCCGTCCGGCGTCGCCGCGACCGGCACCCCGATGCCTGACGGGCAGCTCCTCGACGTGCGCGGCGAACCCACCACCCTGGCCGAGAGCGTCGGTGGGCGCAGTGCGGTGGTGGTGTTCTACCGCGGCGCATGGTGCCCCTACTGCAATCTGACCCTGCGCGCCTACCAGGAGCATTTGGTGCCGCTGCTGGCGCAGCGCGATGTCGCCCTGGTGGCCATCAGCCCGCAAAAACCAGACGGCTCATTGTCGTCGCAGCAGACGAACGCGTTGAGCTTCACCGTGCTGTCCGACCCAGGCAATCAGGTCGCGGCGGCGCTGGGCGTACTCACCGCACCGTCGGAAGACGCCCAGGCCGCGCAGCGCGGACTGGGCCTCGAGCTTCGGGAAGCCAATGCCGACGGGACGTCCGGGCTGCCGATGCCGACCGTGACGATCATCGACCGTGCCGGGACGATCCGGTGGATCGACGTCCATCCCGACTACACCACCCGCACCGAGGTCGCCGACATCATCGAAGCCCTGAACGGCCTCGAGTGAACTCGGGGCCGCGCGCGCTCGTGCTCAGTACGTGACCGGAAACGAACCAGGCGCAAAACCGTTGGCGCAACGGCTGACCCGGTGCGGGCAGCTCATCAGCCGCTACGGCCTGGTCGTCGTGTTGGCATGGATCGGCTTCGGCAAGTACGTGAAAATGGAAGCCCGCGTGCTCATCGAACACAGCCCGCTGATGAGCTGGATGTACGACGTGGTCAGCGCCACCACGGTCGCGCGAGGGCTGGGCACGATGGAAATCGTTGCGGCGCTGCTGATTGCGTTGCGGCCGGTATGGCCGCGCGTGTCGGCGGCCGGTAGCGCACTGGCGGTGGTGCTCTTCTTGGGGACGCTGAGTTTCTTGTTCACCACCCCCGGGGTGGTCGTCACCCATTCCGCGGGCCTTCCCGTGCTCTCGGCCAAACCCGGTCAATTCCTGCTCAAGGACTTGGTGCTGATCGGGGTCGCACTATGGACACTGGGCGATTCGCTTGCGGCAGTGAACGTCACACGTGGGGAAGAACGTCATCCGTCAACAAGTGCAGGCTTGCCCATCCGGCGTCGATCGGTAGGCCACCCATGAGGGGGTTCATCACGACCTCCCTTCTCCCGGCGCGGATTTGATCGACCAGCTGGGCGGGGGTGAGGATCTCGACATGGTTGAGCCGGCGCAGGTCCTCGATCGAGGTGGCGCCGGCCTCGTTGGGCCGCGGAACCCCCGGGCGCTTCCAGCCGCTGTACTCGGCGGCCTCGTTCATGATGAAAGCGCCGTAACAAGACCAGGCTTCGTCGGGGTCGGCGTGCAACAGCGTCACCCTGCTTCCGCTCTCGGGGTGATAGACGAAACCCGTCGTGCCGCGGTCGCGCAGCTCCCGCTCATAGACCGCTTCCACTTCGGGCATCGCCATCGGTGGCGAGAACGGAAGCCCGAAGCGCGCCGCGCGCCGGGCCGCCGCGGCACTCATGCCGCCGACAAAGAACACCGGGTGGGGACGGGTGTGCGGCTTCGGTGTGACGTCGATCAGCAGCCCGTCATGATCGAAGGGCTCATCGCTCCACGCCTTGAGCAAAACCGTCAAGCAGCGGTCCATCAACTCGGCCCGTCGCGCCCAGTCCTTGCCGGCGGCGCGATATTCCTCCGGTCGGTAACCCATGCCGGCCACGAAACTGAACCGGCCCTGGCTGATGTTGTCCAGTACGGCGATGTCCTCGGCCAACCGAACCGGTTCGTAGAGCGGGATGATCAGCGCGTTGATGCTGATGCGCACGGTGCGCGTCCGCCCGGCGATGGCGGCCGCCAAAATCAGCGGTGACGGAAGCCAACTCGTGGCGGCCAGGTGATGT
>NZ_LZKD01000221.1:0-872 GCF_001668695.1 Mycobacterium sp. E2497 | reverse complement strand
AGGCGCAGCTGGCCAAAATCGATCTGGCGCTGGGCAAGTTGAAGCTCGAGCCGGGGATGACGCTGCTCGACATCGGCTGCGGCTGGGGCGCCACCATGCGGCGGGCCATTGAGAAGTACGACGTGAACGTCGTGGGCCTGACATTGTCGGAGAACCAGGCCGAGCATGTGCAGAAGACGTTCGACCAGATGGACACGCCCCGCACCCGGCGGGTGCTGTTGGAGGGGTGGGAGAAGTTCCACGAGCCCGTCGACCGCATCGTCTCGATCGGCGCCTTCGAGCACTTCGGCCGCCAACGCTACGGGCGCTTCTTCAAGATGGCCTACCAGGCGCTGCCGTCCGACGGGGTGATGTTGCTGCACACCATCGTTCGCCCGTCCTTCAAAGACGCCCGGGCGCGGGGCATGAAGCTGACCCACGAGATCGTGCACTTCTCGCAGTTCATCTTGACCGAGATCTTCCCCGGCGGGTGGCTGCCGACACCGCAGACCGTCGGCGAGTACGCGGTCACGGCCGGCTTCGAGCTGACCCGGGTCCACTCGCTGCAGCTGCACTACGCGAGGACCCTGGAGACCTGGGCTGCCGCCCTCGAGGCCAATCGCGAGCAGGCGGTCGAGCTGCAGTCCGAAGAGGTCTACGGCAAGTACATGCACTACCTGACCGGCTGTGAGAACTTCTTCCGCAAGGGCATCAGCAATGTCGGGCAGTTCACCCTCGTGAAGTAGGTGGCGAGGGGCCGGGGACCGCTACTTTTCCAGCGTGAACTGGTCGACGTCCGTGTAACCCTGGCGGAACAGCTTCGCGCAGCCGGTCAGGTACTTCATGTAGCGGTCGTAGACCTCTTGTGACTGGATGGCGACGGCCTGCTCGCG
>NZ_LZKD01000220.1:0-42631 GCF_001668695.1 Mycobacterium sp. E2497 | reverse complement strand
CGCTGACCGAGGCCGAGCGCGCCAACTGCTCGTAGTGCGCATCGGAGCCGTCGCTCGCGCGCGCGGCGATCACCCCGACCTGATCCAACGACAGCCGGCCCTCCCGCAGACCCTGGGCGCAGCGCGGAAACTCCTGGACCCGCCGCGCCACCGTGGTGAAGGTGTGAGCATTGGTCGAGGAGGTGCCCAGCTTCCAGGCCACCAACTGCGCCACCGAGCGCGCGCCGGTGATCCCGCACAATTCGTCACGCTCCATCTCGGCGACGATGTCCACGATGCGCCCATCGATGGCGTTGCGCTGACCGGCCAACTCCGACAACTCGGCGAACAACACCGCCAAGCGCTCCTTGGGGAGCATTGGCGCAGAATCCACCGAGGCCGCCGAAGTCATACCTGCATCATCGCAGCCCGGTACGACAACTTTCGGCCGCCGATCGCCCCGAGGCGCAGCGGTTATTCGAAGACGCTCCCGAACAGTAACCAGATCTGGTCTGCCAGGTGTTCGGGCGAGGTGCTGCCCTCCGGGTCATACCACCGGTACAGCGTCGCCAGCATCGATTCGAGCAGGTTGGCCGCGATCCGGGTGTCGACGTCCTGGCGCTTCCGTCGGGAACCGGCGCGCGCGGCAAGGCATTCGTCGAGCAGCGAGGCGAATTCCTTCGTTTGCTGATGGGCCCAGCTGCGGAACGTCTTTCGTGCCGCGTCGGAAAGTTCGGCCTCCTCGCTGAACACGATCGCGTAGAAAGTCCTGTTCGCCGACGACGCCTGAATGTGCGCCATGATCGTCTTCTGGAGGCGTTCCACAGGATCGTCGGCGGAGGACTGGACGCTGCGCAGCTCCTCTTCCAGCTTCCTGGTCATCTCGTCGACCATGAGATCGAGAAGCTGCTGCTTGGTGCGGGTGTACTTGTAGACCGTCGGCCGGGATATGCCCGCGGCCAGGGCGATGTCGTCGATGGTGGAGTTGCGATAGCCCTTTTCCCGGAATGTCTTCGCAGCGGCTGACACCAGCGCTTGCGTATCGGTTGCGCGTTCCCTGGCCATCGGACCTCCGATGCATCGGACCGGTAATATTACTCAGTCAATATAGAGCTTGGATCGGTCTTTAGGGTGTCGCGGCGAGTCGCTCGATCACTTCCGGTGGCACACCGGCCTCCCGGAGAACCTCGGCGGTGTGCTCCCCGAGGCGGGGGGTCCCTCGTCTGGGGCCATGGGGCACACCGTCGACCATCAAGGGTTGTCGGACGAAAGACTTCTCACCGTCCGGGGTCGCAATGGACTGAATCATGTTCCGGGCCAGGGTATTCGGGTCGCCGAGCACATCGGCTAGCGTGCTCACCCGGCCGTAGGGCACGCCGGCTCCGATCAGAACCTTGTCCCAGTGCCCGGCCGGTGACGTGACGATCCGTGCGGCGATCCGGCCGCGCAGGCGCTCGCGTTCCTCGATGCGCTCCGCGGCTGAAATGCCACCGATCTCAGGCAGGTCCAGCGTCACACAGAGGGCTTTCCAGAAGTGGTCCTCGAAGGCGATGCTCAACGAGATCCATTCGCCGTCGGCCGTGGCGAACAGGCCGTAACCCGGGTCCAGGCCCAACGTGTCGGGGGGATGGCCGTTGGCCGCCGGAACCAACCGTGTCGCCGCCAACGTCAACAGCGTGTCCAACATCGCGACGTCGTAGTGGCCGCCACGACCGGTGTTCATGGCCGCGACCACACCGGTGAGCGCAGCGAATGCGGCGAACATTCCAGCGCTCAGGTCCGCCAGTGCCAACGCCGGCGGATGCGGTTGGGCCTCAACGGAATCGAGCAATCCGGCCATCGCCTGGAAAGTCAGGTCGTGGGCGGGATGGTTCCGCAACGGGCTGTGCTGGCCGAAACCGGAGACCGAGACGTAGACCAGGCGGGGATGCCGGGTCAGGAGTTCGTCGGGTCCGAAGCCGAGCCGGGAGAGCACACCCGGCCGGAAGCCCTCGAGTAATACGTCAGCATCACTGATGAGCCTGCGGAATGCGTCCGCGCCGTCGGCGTCCTTGAGATCCAAGGCTACCGAGCGCTTGCCGCGGTTGAGTGCTTCGTAGTGCCCGGGGAACGCGCGCGAGGGGTCACCCCCGTTCGGGCGTTCGACCTGGATGACGTCAGCGCCGAGGTCGCTCAGCAGCAGCGTGGCGAACGGGCCGGGAAACTGCTCGGCGAGGCTGACGACGCGGATGCCCGCCAGGGGCGTGTCGGGGGTGGTCATGCCGAGACGGCGTAGCCGCCGTTGACGGGGTAGGTCTGTCCGGTGATCCATTCGCCGGCGGACGAAGCGAGGAACACCACCAGGCGCGCGGGATCGTCGGGCTCGCCGAAGCGCCTGATCACGTAGGAACGCAACGCCTTCTTGGCCACATCGGGATTTTCCAGGGCCGTCGCCACCCCGGGGGTATTGATTCCAGACAGGGCAACGCAATTCACCGTGATGCCGTAGCGGCCCACGGCCTTGGCGAGGCCGCGGGAGAAGCCCGCGGCGCCGGCCTTGGCGCCGCCGTACACCACGAGGTTGGGTTCACCGATGCGGCCCGCGTCGGAGATGACGTTGACGATGCGCCCGTACTCCCTGTCGACCATGCCGGGCAGGACCGCGCGGGACGCGTTGAGCACGCCGAAGAAGTTCGTCCCGATCCACGGCCCCCAGTCCTCGGGGCCGGTTTCCCAGAAGGGGGGCGCGGGTGCCATCGGGTCTTCGGCCGGCCCCGCGTTTCCCGCGTTGTTGACCAGGACATCGATGGCCCCCAACTCGTCGGAGGCCCTGCGCGTCATTGCCATCACCGCGTCGAATCGGGTCACGTCGCACTGGATCGGCAGTGCGGTGCCGCCACCGAACTCGATCTCCGCGGCGACCGACTTCGCGCGTTCCTCGTGGAAGTCGTTGACCACCACCGCCGCGCCCTGTTTGGCGCAGTGCAGCGCGACCGCACGCCCGACGCCCTGTCCGGCCCCGGTGACGAGCACGACGCGCCCCGACAAGCTCAGGAAGTTTTCGTCCGTCATGATGTGGCTCTCTTTCCGTTATCGTCCAACGTATTTCGGTGCGCGCTTCTCGTTGAATGCCGCAAGGCCTTCGCGCCAGTCGGCGGAGGTCTCGTGCAAGGCGGACTGTTCGAGCTCGAAGGTCAGGCCGACGTCCGGTGGCACCTGCAGGGCGGCATTGGCGAGCATCTTCATCCGGGCCAGGCCCGCGGGGCTCTTTGTCGCGATCTGCGCGGCGATCGCGTCGATCTCGTGTTCGAGCCGGTCGTCGTCGACGACAGCGACCAACAGATCGGTGCCCTCAAACCTTTCCGCGGGATGGAGCTGCCCGGTGAACATGAGATGTTTGGTCCGCGACAGCCCGAGTCGACGTGTCAGGCGAACCGAGGCGCCGCCGCCGGGAATCTGGCCGTAGGTGGCATGGCCGTCGCCAATGCGTGCGGAGCGGGAGGCGAGCGCCATGTCGCAGCACAGGACCAGTTCCAGGCCACCTCCGACGGTAATCCCCTGGATGGCCGCGATGGTCGGCATGTCGACGGACTCGAGCCGGTCGAACAGCTCACGGACGCGGCGCAGAAAGAGTTGACCGGGGCTGTAACGACCGGGCGGCCGCTCTTGGGCAGCCAGGGACTGCGCGTACGCCAGGTCGGCACCCGCGCAGAACGCGCGTCCCGTTGCCGCGATGACGATGCAGCGGGTTTCGGGGTCGCCGGCGGCTTGATCCAGACCGCGGTGCAACCCGTCGAGAATTTCCTGATTCAGCCCGTTCATCGCGGCGGGCCGATTCAACCGCAGCCATAGCGCGCTGTCGCGCCGTTCGACCAGAACCGCATCACTGCCAGTAGCCATGTCAATCCCTGCTCAAGATGGTGACCGCGCAGGCCGCGGCTTCGGGATGGCTGTAGCCGCCGGCGTTTTCGGCGAGGGCCCGGCGCGCGCCGCTGACCTGGCGTGCGCCGGCACGCCCACGCAGCTGGGTCACGAGTTCGACGATTTGCGCGGCACCGGTGGCCCCGACCGGATGTCCCTTCGACACCAGCCCACCGCTGGTGTTGACCGGCAGGTCCCCGCCGAGGGCGGTCGCGCCGCTGCGGGCCAGTTTCGGACCTTCGCCGGGAGCGCACAGACCAAGCTCTTCGTAGAGGATCAATTCGTTCGGCGAGGCGGCGTCGTGGAGCTCGACCACGTCCAGTTCGTCGGGCCCGAAACCCGCTTGCTCGTAGGCGGCCTCAGCGGTCCGGCGTTCCAGCGTCAGGCCGGCGCCACCGGGTATTCCCGTGCGTACCACCGACGCCCGCACCCGCACGGCGTCGGGGGAGTCGGTGTCGTCGGTCGCGCACAGCACCAGCGCCGCGGCGCCGTCGGCGATCGGTGAGCACATCAGCATGGTCAGTGGGTCGGCGATGAGCCGGCTGGTCAACACCTCCTCGGGGGTCCGGCGAGTTCGGTACTGCGCGTGCGGGTTCAGCGCGGCATGATCGGAGTTCTTGGCGGCGATCGATGCGAAGTCCAGGGAGGTGGCCCCGGAGCGGCCCATGTAGTCGCGGGTCTCCTGCGCGTAGACCTCCATGAAGAAGGACTCGGCGCCGTCCGTTCGGCCGGTCAGCTCCCGATTGAACTCCCCGATCCGGTCCACGTCCGCCGCCGTGGCCAGCGCATCCAGCACCGCGCGAGTGCCGCGCCCGCTCATCTTCTCGTTCCCGACGACCAGGACGGTGCGGTACATGCCCGACAGGATCGCGGCCGTGGCCACGTGCAGAGCCGTCGAGCTGCTTGCGCACGCGTTTTCGACGTTGATCAAGGGCGTCCCGGCCAGCGCGGTCCCGGAGACGACCACCTGTCCACGGGTCATTTCCTGCCCCGTCAGCAACCCCCCGACGGCGTTGGCGTGGACGACAAGGTCGATGTCCTTCTCGGCCACGCCGGCGTCGGTGAGAGCCTCGGCGATTGCCGCCGTGCCGAGATCGCGCAGCGACCGGTCGGGGAACTTGCCGAATGGCGTCATCCCCACGCCGACGATGCTCACGGTGTCCATACGGCCTCCGAACTGCCAGTTTGTATTCAGTAGATATTCACTATTGCGAAATACTAACTGATAAGTCAAGATTGCGTGAGCGGAGACCCGCGTCACAGCGACCGGCAATCTGTGAGGTGGATGTCACGAGACTGCAGAGGAGCAATGTGTGACCACGACAGCGGCTATCGGGCCGAGCTACAGCAGCCTGATCGTCGAGGCGCTGACCCGGTATCCCACCCGGGAGGCGTTCGTCCTGGGAGATCGACGCGTCACCTATGCCGAAACCGCCGACACCACCGCTCGCATCCAGCGGGTCATGCACGACCACCGCGTCGGGCGCGGATGCGGCGTCGGGGTACTCAGCCCCAACGCGCCCGAAGTCTTCATGACCCAGGCCGCCACCTTCCTGTCCGGCGCTCGCTACAGCGGACTGCATCCGATGGGGTCGATCGACGACCACGTGTTCCTGTGTGATGACGCCGAAATCGAACTGCTGGTGGTGCACCCCAAGTTTGCCGAAGCCGGCGCGGCCATCGCGGAGCGCGCCGCATCGGTGCGCCACGTGCTGACGATCGGGCCGACCGTCGGCTTCCCGAACCTGCTGGAACTCGCCGGCCGCGTCGCGCCGGGCGCGCTGCGGGCGCTTCGGGTCGACGAGGAGGAGGTCGGCTGGCTGCAATACACCGGCGGGACGACCGGCAAACCGAAGGGGGCCATGCTGTCCCACCGTGCCCTGGTTCAAGAGGTCCAAAGTCTGACCGCCGCCTGGGGCCTGCCCGAGAACCCGCGCTACCTGGCCGCGTCGCCAATCACCCACGCTGCCGTGCTGCCGTTGCTGCCGACGCTGCTGCGTGGCGGGACGGTGGTGCTGCAGCAGGGCTTTGACCCCGATGCATGGCTGCGTGCCGTCGAGACCGAAAGGGTCAACTACACCTTCCTCGTGCCGACCATGCTCTACACACTGCTGGACCGGACCGACCCGACCGCGGCCGACACGTCCTCACTGGAAAGCCTCGTCTACGGTGCGGCACCGATGTCGGCGGCCCGCATCAGGGAGGCCCAAGAAGTCTTCGGTCCGATCCTGCTGCAGGTATACGGGCAAACCGAATGCATGGGCATGACGACGAGCCTGCGCAAAGACGAACACGATCCGATCCACCGGCCCGAATTGCTCGCCTCCTGCGGCCGCCCGGTACCGGGCGTGGAAGTCCAACTGCTCGACGACGCCGGGTCGCCGGTAGCCGACGGGGAGATCGGAGAGATCGCCGTCCGCTCGCGAAACGTGATGAACGGCTACTGGAAACGCCCCGACGAAACCGCCGCCGCCTTGCGCGGCGGCTGGCTGCACACCGGCGACATGGCCCGCAAAGCCGACGATGGATTCTTCTACATCGTCGACCGCAAAAAGGACATGATCGTCACCGGCGGTTTCAACGTGTTCGCCAAAGAAGTTGAAGACGCCATCGCCGCGCACGCCAACGTGTCCGCCGTCGCGGTGATCGGCGTCCCCGACGAAAAGTGGGGCGAGGCGATCACCGCCTTCGTCGTGGCCCGGCCCGACGCGACCATCGATGCGGATGAGCTGATCGCATCGGTGCGCGCCCACAAGGGCCCACACCAAGCACCCAAGCGGCTGGAAATCGTCACCGACCTGCCGATGACCGCGGTCGGAAAGATCGACAAGAAGGCGCTTCGTGCCCGGCACTGGGCAGACCGCTCGCGCCAAATCAATTGACCACCAACGCTACCGACAACCCAACGCTTCGGGAGGAATCCTCTGTGTCGCCTTCGTCCTTCATCCTCGACGAGGACCATCTCGCCTTCCAGCAAGATGTCCGCAAGTTCGCCCGGCGCGAATTTCTGCCCGGCTATCTCGACCGCGCGAACAGCACCGAATTCCCCCACGCCGAACTCGCCCGGCTCGCCCAGGCGAATCTGACCACGCTGTCGCTCTCGGAAGAGTTGGGCGGTCAGGGAGCAGACCTGCTCGCCGTCGGCATCGCGTGCGAGGAAATCGCCTACGCCGACCCGAACATGGGCTACATCCTGTTCAGCACCAACAGCCTGGTGACCCTGCTGGCCGGGCACCCGTCCCCGACCGTTGCCGCGCACGCTGCCGCGGTCGCCGGCGGGCAGACGCTGGGCTGCTGGGCGGTCACCGAGCCCGGCGCCGGATCCGACGCCGCGGCGATGACCACCAAAGCGGTGCGCGTCGACGGGGGATGGTTGCTGAGCGGAGAGAAGACCTCCGTGACCCAGGCCCCCCACGCCGGCATCGCCATCGTTCTCGCGCAGACCGACCCGGCCAAGGGCGCCAAAGGAATCGGCTGCTTCCTGGTCGACATGGCATCCGACGCGGTGTCGTCGCAGAGCTTCGACGACCCGGGATTCAAACCGCTCGGGCGCGGATCGGTGACGATGGACAGCGTTTTCGTCGCCGACGACTGTGTCATCAGCGCTCCGGGCGCAGGATTCGGCGCCATCATGGCCGAATTCGACTTGAGCCGCACCCTGATCGGGCTGCTCGCCGTCGGCACCGCCCAGCACGCCATCGACATGGCGACGGCCTACGCGCGAGACCGTCGAAGCTTCGGCAAACCACTAGCGGCTCACCAGGGCGTTTCATTCGACATCGCCGAGCACACCACCTACCTCGCCGCCGTACGAGCGTTGGCCTATCACACCCTGGGGCTGCGCGCGGCTGGACTGCCGCACACCAAGGAGGCGGCGATGCTGAAATGGTGGGCGCCGAGGGTCGCGTTCAATGCCATTCAGGAGTCCGTCGTTCTGCACGGGCAGGTCGGCTGGTCGAACGAGATGCCACTGCAGGCCATGTTGCGCGACATCTCCGGTTACCAGATCGGCGACGGCACACCGCAAATCCAAAAAATGATCATCGCGCGAGACGTCATCGGCCGCGATGCCGTGACCGGCTGATCCACACATGACCCCAGGGCGGGACCCGTCTGGCCGGCAAGACCACGCCGTGGCGCTACGCCCTCGGCCAGGCGGTCAGACTGCGCCCAAACACAATTCGAAAGATAGGAAGCGGCAATGACCGAGCAGGTTCAGTATCAGATCGGCTGCGATATCGGCGGCACGTTCACCGACGTCACCGCCGTGGACAGCCGCGGCAACGTCTACTCCGATAAGTCCGACACCACCCCCGACGACCTGAGCGTCGGCTTGATCGCCGCACTGGAAAACCTCGCCGAGCGGATCGGCGTGCCGCTCGAGCAGGTCTTGACGCACACCACCCGCTTCGTCAATGGCACCACCGCCGTGACCAACTCAATCGCCGAACTGCGGGGCGCGCGCGTCGGTCTGCTGACCACCCGGGGCTTCGGCGACAACCTCCTCATTGCCCGCTCGGCCCGCAGCGCCGAGCGGGATCACCATCGCCAGCTCAACATCCCCCAGATCGTTCCCCGCGAACGCGTCGTCGAGGTCAACGAACGCACCGACCGCAAAGGCGCAGTCGTCGTCCCGCTGAGCGACACCGAGGCCCGCGCGGCCGTGCGAAGGCTCGTCGACATGGGTGTGGAGGCCATCGCCATCTCGCTGCTGTGGAGTTTCGCCAATCCCCACCACGAAGAGCAGCTCGCCGCCGCCGCCGCCGAGGAGGCGCCGGGACTGTTCGTCAGCGTCTCGTCCCGGCTGCACCCGGTGATCCGGGAATACGAACGGACCATGACCACTGTTCTCAACGCGTTCACCGGAATCCGGGTCGCGGAGTACACGGGGCGCATCGAGAAGGAACTCGGCGACCGCGGCCTGCGCGTCCCCATCGGATTCATGCAGGGTTTCGGCGGGACGCTGACCGCCGAGGAGGCACGCGAACGTCCGATCACCCTGGTCGACAGCGGCCCGGCAGGTGGGGTGATCGGCGCCCAGGCGTTGGCCGCCCGCCTCGGAATCCACAACGTGGTCACCGCCGACATGGGCGGCACCTCCTTCGACGTGTCGGTGCTGCAAGGCAACAAGCCGTTGGTGACCCAGCGCGTGATGCTGCGCGACCAATTTCTGACCGCCCTGCCCAAAATCGACGTGCTGCCCATCGGTGCCGGCGGCGGCAGCATCGCCTGGGTCGACGCGCGCGGAATCCCGCAGGTTGGCCCGCGCAGCGCAGGCGCCGATCCGGGCCCGGTCTGCTACGGCAAGGGCGGGGTGGTGCCCACGGTCACCGACGCTTCGGCTGTCCTGGGACTGCTTGCGCCCCAGGCATTCCTGGGCGGGCGCCGCGAACTGGCGCTTGAGCCGGCCCGGCAGGCGATGGAGAGCGAAATCGGCAAGCCGCTCGACGTGGACGCCGTGCACGCCGCCGCGGCGGTCTACCGGATGGTCACCGCGAACATGAGCAACGCGGTGCGCACGGTGACCGTGGAGCGTGGGCATGATCCGCGTATCTTCAGCATGGTCGCCTACGGCGGTGCCCTGGGGATCTTCGCCGCTGACATCGCCCGTGAAGTCGGCATACGCCAAGTCGTCATCCCCGCCGATGCCGCGGTCTTCTCCGCCACCGGTCTGCTCAACAGCGACGACGTACGCACCCGATCCCGGTCAGCGATGTGGGTCGGCGGCGACGCCGGGTTCATCGCCGCAGCGCTCGGCGAACTCGACGACGAACTGACCGCCACGCTGCGCGCCGCCGGTTACTCCGACGAAGCCATCGACGTGGCGTGGGAGGGCGAGTTCAAATACGCCGGGCAGCAATGGGAATTGCCGGTCTCGCTGCCACGCAACCGTCACCTCGGCGAAGACGATCTCACCGACGCCCAACGCCGCTACGGCGCGCTCTACGAAGCCGAGTACGGCTCAGGCAGCGCCTGGGTGGGCAGCCCGGTGGTCCTGGTCGCCGTGCGGGTCACCGCCACCGGACGGGTCTCGGCGCTGGAACCCATACCCGTCCAACCCGTCCCGGAATCCGAACGGCAGCTGGCCCCCACCGGAACCCGGCGCGTCTTCTTAGCCCTGGAGGGGCGGGAGACCGACGTGGCGGTCTACGACTCAGGCAGCGCACGCGCGGGCCACGAGGTCAGCGGCCCGGCGATTCTCGAGCATCCGCTAACCACCCTGCAGATCCCGCCGGGCTGGACCGCCCGCATCGACGAGTGGGGCAACTTCATCCTCACCGACCAGGCGTCATCCACCGACCAGGAGAACGAGCAATGAGCACCCCGACCATGCCACGCAGCGCCGCACCAACCGAATTGCCCGTCGACCCCGTCACCATCGAGATCTTCTCGAAGGCCCTCGAGAACGT
This sequence comes from Mycobacterium sp. E2497, assembly GCF_001668695.1. Lineage (NCBI taxonomy): Bacteria > Bacillati > Actinomycetota > Actinomycetes > Mycobacteriales > Mycobacteriaceae > Mycobacterium > Mycobacterium sp. E2497. The sequence goes on along the minus strand of NZ_LZKD01000220.1, from coordinate 32,342 downwards.
CGCCCACGAAATGGGCGTGGTCATGATGCGCGCCTCGGGCAGCCCGGTGATCGCCGAAGCCGTCGACTTCTCGACGTTCATCGCCGACGCCGACGGCGACATCATCTGCTACGCCGGCTACATCACCATCTACATCGGCACCGCTCGTCAGGCCGTCAAGCACATTCTGGCCACCGTGCCGCGCGACCAGATCCGACCCGGCGACCTGTTCATTTGCAACGACCCGTTCACCACCGGCAACGCCCACCAGGTCGACGTCGGGGTGGTGCGTCCCATCTTCTACGGGGACGAACTGGTCGCCTGGTGTTGGGCCGAAGCCCACGTCAACGACTTTGGCGGCTTCGCGCCGGGGAGCATGGCGCCGATGGCGACCGAGACCTACGGCGAGGCGCTTCGCCTGCCGGGCGTCAAAATCGTCGACCGGGGCCGGCCGGTGGACGACATCTGGCGGATCATCGAAACCAACATCCGCGTGCCCAGCGTGGTCATGAACGACATCCGCTGCTTCATCGCCGCCTGCAACCGCTGCGACGACCGACTGCAGGTGCTCATCGACAACTACGGCACCGACGCGTTCCAGCGCTACGTCGAAATCGCCAAGGACCTCGCCGAAAAGGCGGTCCGAGACCGGATCGCCGAGTTGCCCAGCGGCGTCTACACCGACGTCGACTACGAAGAGCACAACGGCCATACCAACGACATCTACCCGATCCGCTGCACCATGACCGTCGACGACGGCACCATCACCATGGATTTCAGCGAGTCATCGCCCCAGACAGACGGTTTCGTCAACTGCAGCGCGGCCATCACCCTGGGCTGTGCCTTCAGCCCAGCCTTGTTCATGCTGTTTCCCGACCTGCCGATCAACCAGGGCACGCTGCGTCCCATCCGGGTGATCACCAAGCCCGGCACGATCTGCGACGTGCAGATGCCCGCGCCGGTCTCCGGTGGGCATCTCGAAACCGGACTGCGGCTCGGCCGGCTGGTGACTCGGATGCTGGCCAAAATCCAGTCCCAGAGCAAAAGCCTATTTGTACGTGAACATCTGATGGCGCAATGGCAGGACTCGTGGAATGCCGGCTTCTTCTACGCGCCCAACGAGGACGGCGAACTGGTGCCTTTCCCGGACATGAACGGCGGCAGCGGCGGGGGCGGTGCGCAGCCCGTGGCCGACGGCATGGACGTCGCTGGAGCACTCGCCCAGCCGTCAAACAGCTTGCCTGACATCGAGATCAACGAGCTGGCCTATCCGATCCTGTATCTTTGGCGCAAGCTGTACCAGAACTCGGGCGGCCCGGGAAGGTTCCGCGGCGGCAACGGCCTGGAACTGGCGTGGACCCCCTGGTACACGCCGGGCGGTCAACAGCATGTCATGACCCCCTGCTGGCAGGTCGCGCCGACGGGCCAGGCCGGCGGATACCCCGCGTCGACAAGCGGTTTCACGCTGGTATCCGGTGCACGCGCCGATGCCATGCTGGCCGCAGGCCGAATGCCGACATCTTTGGACGATTTCTCCGCCGCGCCAGAGTTGCTCTCCGGCAAACAGTTCGGCTTCTCGATCCAGGCCGGCGATGTCCTTCGCCTGCGCTCCGGGGGCGGTGCCGGCTACGGTGACCCGCTCGAGCGGCCCGCCGACGAGGTGGCCCTCGACGCCCGGTGGGGCAAGATCGACCGGCATGCGGCGGCCAACGCCTACGGTGTGATCCTCACCGACGACGGGGAACTCGACCGTGCGGCGACCCAGCAGCGCCGCGACGCCATCCGCGCCGAACGCCGGTCCTGGCCCATCGAGAACGGCCATGCGGTGCGGCGCACGCTGGCCGCCGACCGTCTGGCTGAGCTGGGCCAGTGGTGCCAGCCGCGCCAGGGCATCGAGCTTGTCGAAGTCGCCGACCCGGTCACCGGCGAACTGATCAGCGCCGACATCAGCGTGCGGGAGGCATAGGTGCCTTGCTACTTCCTTGCGGTCGTCGACAAGCATGACCGGCAGCGCTACGCCGACTACTCCAAGGCCAATGTGGAGCTTCTCTCGGGACTCGACGTCAAAGTGCTTGCGGTCAGTGACGACATCAACGTCCAGGAAGGCGAATTCGACGCCACCACAGTGGTGCTGCTCGAGTTCGCCGACGACCGCGAGTTCCGCAAGTGGTTCGACAGCGACCAATACGCCGCGGTCAAACCCATCCGGCTGAAGTCATCGACGGCGAAGTTCGCGGTGACTTTCGGTGAGGACGCCTGAGTGCAGGCGATCACTTATCAAGGCCCGGACACCGTGGGGCTCGAGCAGGTCAAGGATGCGCGACTGCCCGACGACCTGGGCGCCGTCGTGCGGGTTACTGCAGCGGGGATCTGCGGCAGCGACCTGCATATCTATCACGGCCACGGCTTCAGCGATGACATCGGGTACGCGCTCGGACACGAGGCGGTCGGTGAAGTCGTCGAAATCGGCTCCCGGGTAACGAGGTTCGCTGTTGACGACCGAGTCCTCGTCCCAGCCTCGGTCGGCTGCGTATTCTGCGCGGCGTGCGCCACCGGCCACGTCACCGCCTGCGAGCATCGGCGTCAACCGTGGAAAGAGTCCTGCTACGGCATGAGTCACCGGCTGCCCGGTAGCCAGGCGGAATTCGTCGCGGTCCCGCACGCCGACCGAAACCTGTTCACCGTTGCCCCCTCGGTGTCCGACGACGCCGCCCTGGCACTGACCGACAACGCGCCAACCGCGTGGTACGGCGCACGCCGCGCCGGGGTGTGCCCCGGTGACACCGTCGTGGTGATCGGCGGCGGCCCCGTCGGTCAGTTGGCGGTGCAGTCAGCCTTCCTGCAAGGCGCGGCGCGGGTACTGATCGCCGAGCCTGTCGATCACCGCCGCAAGGCGGCCGAGTCGCTCGGCGCCGAGCCGATCGAAGCGACCGACCCCAAGGCGCACATCCGCGAGCTCACCGCGGGGGAGGGTGCGGACGCGGTCATCGAGGCGGTCGGCCGGGACGAAACGATCGCGCTGGCAATCAGCGCCGCCCGCCGAGCGGGCCGCGTCAGCGTCATCGGCGTCAGCCAGAACGACGCGTTCCCCTTCCGGATGCAAGCGGTGCAAACAAAGGAGCTCCAGTTCAGCGCCGGGTTGTGCTCCGCGCAGCGCGAACTGCCGACCCTGCTCGCGTTGACCGCGGCGGGCCGCCTCGACCCGGCGGTCGTGGTGTCCCATCACCTGGCATTGGCAGAAGCCCCGGCAGCCTACGCGATGCTCGCCGAGCGCACCGCAGGCGTCGGCAAGATCGCACTCCGACCCCATGGTGCCGTCGCGTGAACGCTCAAGCGGGACGCGTCGCCGTCGTGACCGGCGCCAGCCGCGGCATCGGCCTGGCGATCGCGCAACGCCTCGTCGATGACGGGGCCACCGTGTGCATCACCGGCCGCAAAGAAGCCGACCTGCGGCGTGCCGTCGAACAGCTCGGCTCCACACACGCCCTCGCCGTCGCCGGTCACGCCGATGACCCTGACCATCAACGTCGCGTCATCGACACGGTGATGGAAAGCTTCGGCCGTATCGACCTGCTGGTCAACAATACCGGCATCAACCCCATCTTCGGTGCGCTGGCCGACCTGGACCTGGTCGCCGCACGCCGCACCGTCGAGGTGAACTGCCTGGCAGCGCTGTCGTGGACCCAACGGGTACACACCCGCTGGATGGCTCACAACGGCGGCGCCGTCGTCAATGTCGCCTCGATCGCCGGACTGATCGCCGCACCCGGAGTCGGTTTCTACGGAGCAACCAAGGCAATGCTCATGCACCTGACCAAACAACTGGCCTTCGAGATGGCGCCGCAGACGCGGGTCAACGCGGTTGCTCCCGCGGTGGTCAAGACCCAGTTCGCCGCCGCCCTCTATGAGAACCGAGAAGAGGAAGTCGCCAGCCACTACCCACTGCGACGGCTGGGCACGCCCACCGATGTCAGTGCGGCAGTGGCGTTTTTGCTCTCCGATGACGCCGGATGGATCACTGGGCAGACACTGACCATCGATGGCGGCGTGACGCTGGCCGGTGGTGACGCATGACCGACACTGCCAGCGGCGACCGGCCGCCGGGTCTGGACCTGGATTCGTTGCAGCGTTGGCTCGACGGCGCGCTGCCCGGCCAGCTCGCCGGCCCGCTGACTGCCACGCTGCTGGCCGGGGGTCGGTCGAACCTGACCTACCTCATCGAAGACCAGCAGCACCGTTGGGTGCTGCGCCGCCCGCCGCTAGGCCATGTCCTGGCCACCGCACACGATATGCACCGCGAATACCGGGTGATAGCCGCCCTGCACGACACCGCGGTGCCCGTCCCCACGGTGCACCTCCACTGCGACGACACCGCGGTGATCGGCGCCCCGTTCTACGTGATGGAGTTCATCGACGGCACGGTCTACCGCGACGCCGATCAACTCGCCGCCGCCGGCCCCGCCGGCGTGTCGGCGATCGCCGCGAACATGGTGACCACGCTGGCCGATCTGCACCGCGTCGACATCGACCGGGTCGGTCTGGCCGATCTGGGCCGGCCCCACGGCTATCTACAACGCCAGGTCAACCGCTGGGTCTGCCAGCTGCAGGCATCACGCAGTAGACCCTTGCCGCACGCCGATCAGTTGATCGAGCTGCTGCAACGCCACCTGCCCGCTGACCACCAGACCGCCCTGGTGCACGGTGACTTCCGTCTGGACAACCTGCTGATCTCGGGCACCACGGTGCGCGCGGTCATCGATTGGGAGATGGCCACTTTGGGCGATCCACTCACAGATTTGGCACTGCTGATCATCTATGGTCGGTTGCCCGCGCTGGTGAAAACGCCCGCCCTGCCCGATGTGAGTTGCGCACCGGGCTACCCCTCTGAGTCAGAACTGCTGAGCCGCTACGCCGCGAGCACCGGCCGGCAGCTGCAGTCGATGGCCTTTCACCTCGCCCTGGCCTGCTTCAAGCTCGCGGTGATCCTCGAGGGCATCCACTACCGGCACGCCCAGGGCCACACCGTCGGTGCGGGATTCGAGTCGATCGGCGCGGCTGTCCCGCCGCTCCTCGAGGCCGGGATTCATGAATTGACCACACCTGCAAGGGATTTCTGATGGACTTCGCTTTCGATGCCGTAACCTTGGAGCTGCGAGCCCGGCTGACCGCCTTCATGGCCGAGAACGTGCACCCCGCCGAGAAACAGTTCCGTGATGACCTGCGTGCGCTGAGTGATCCCTGGGCCTGGTCTCAGACCCCCACGATCCACCGCCTGCGCGAGCAGGCCCGCGCGCAGGGATTGTGGAACCTGTTTCTACCCGGCACCGACGGCGGGGGCCTGACCAACCTGCAATACGCGCCGCTGGCCGAAATCACCGGGCGCAGCCTGGCTTTGGCCCCTCCGGCGCTGAACTGCTCGGCGCCGGACACCGGCAACATGGAGGTGCTGTCGATGTTCGGCACCAACGCGCAGAAAGAGCAATGGCTCCACCCGCTGCTGGCCGCCGAGATCCGCTCGTCCTTCGCCATGACCGAACCGGCCGTCGCTTCCTCCGATGCCACCAACATCGCCACCCGGATCGAGCGCGACGGCGACGACTACGTCATCAACGGCCGCAAATGGTGGATCACCGGTGCGATGAACCCCGATGCCGCCGTTTTCATCGTGATGGGAAAGACCGACCCCACGGCGGCCCGACACCGACAGCACAGCCAGATCCTCGTTCCTCGAGACACCCCAGGGGTCAGCGTCACGCGGGGGATGGATGTCTTCGGCTACGACGACCACGACCACGGCGGACACGCGGAGATCGAATTCCGCGACGTCCGCGTGCCGGCCGACAACCTCATCGGCACCGAAGGCGACGGCTTCGCTATCGCCCAGGCGCGGCTCGGGCCGGGCCGAATCCACCATTGCATGCGCGCAATTGGGGTTGCCGAACTCGCCTTCGAACTCACCTGCCAGCGAGCCTCAGACCGTGTCGCCTTCGGTCGACCGTTAGCCGAACAAGGAATAGTCCGGGACTGGATCGCCGAGGCACGGGTGCGGATCGAACAGCTCCGGCTGCTAGTCCTCAAAACGGCGTGGCTGATGGACCAGGTCGGAAACCGCGGAGCGCACCGCGAAATTCAGGCAATCAAGATCGCCACCCCCCGAACCGTGGAATGGGTGTTGGACAAGGCTATCCAGGTACACGGCGCCGCTGGCCTCAGCCAAGACCTTCCCCTCGCCGCCGCCTTCGCCAGCATTCGCACCCTGCGCTTTGCCGACGGCCCCGACGAAGTTCACAAGAACGCTCTTGCGAAATCTGAAATCGCAATTCGGCAAGGTGCTGTCCGCGTTGACGAGACTCCCGCAGAGGAGAGGATCGGTGCCTGAGCGCCCGTCGTTCGATCTGTTCCAGTTGCCCGAGGAACACCAGGAATTGCGGGCGGCGATCCGTGCGTTGGCGGAGAAGGAGATCGCCCCGCACGCCGCCGATGTCGATGAGAACTCGCGGTTCCCGGATGAGGCGCTGGCGGCGTTGAACGCGTCGGGCTTCAACGCGGTGCACGTGCCCGAGGAGTACGGCGGGCAGGGTGCGGACTCGGTGGCGGCGTGCATCGTGATCGAGGAGGTCGCCCGGGTTGATGCGTCGGCGTCGCTGATTCCCGCGGTGAACAAGCTGGGCACCATGGGGCTGATCCTGCGGGGGTCGGACGAGCTGAAGAAGCAGGTGTTGCCCTCGATCGCCGACGGTTCGGCGATGGCGTCCTACGCGCTGAGCGAGCGGGAGGCCGGCAGTGATGCGGCGTCGATGCGTACCCGGGCCAGGGCCGATGGGGATGGCTGGATCCTCAACGGCGCGAAGTGCTGGATCACCAACGGCGGCAAGTCGTCGTGGTACACGGTGATGGCGGTGACTGACCCGGACAAGGGCTCAGGCGGCATCTCGTCGTTCATGGTGCACGCCGACGACGAGGGTTTCACCGTCGGTCCCAAGGAACGCAAGCTGGGCATCAAGGGCTCACCGACCACCGAGCTGTATTTCGACAATTGCCGCATCCCCGGCGACCGGATCATCGGCGAGCCGGGCACCGGCTTCAAGACCGCGCTGGCGACGCTGGACCACACCCGGCCCACGATCGGCGCCCAGGCGGTGGGGATCGCTCAGGGTGCGTTGGACGCCGCGATCGCCTACACCAAGGATCGCAAGCAGTTCGGCCGCCCGATCAGTGATAACCAGGGCGTGCAGTTCATGCTGGCCGACATGGCGATGAAGCTGGAATCCGCCCGGCTGATGGTGTATCACGCGGCGGCGCGCGCCGAGCGTGGCGAATCCAACCTGGGGTTCATCTCCGCGGCGTCGAAGTGCTGGGCCTCTGATGTGGCGATGGAGGTGACCACCGACGCGGTGCAGCTGTTCGGCGGCGCCGGCTACACCGTGGACTTCCCGGTCGAGCGGATGATGCGCGACGCCAAGATCACCCAGATCTACGAAGGCACCAACCAAATCCAGCGCGTGGTCATGTCACGGGCGCTGCTGAAATAGCACCGGAATTTGGAGATTTCACGACCACCAGGAGCAGCAATGACCGACGGCAGAGAACTCGCCGGACTCGTCGCCATCGTGACCGGGGCCGGGTCGCAGGGCGATGGAAGCGGCGACGGCCGGGCCTGCGCCGTGTTGCTGGCACGAGCAGGCGCCAAGGTGGCCCTCGTCGACGCCGATGCAGACCGGCTGACACAAACGGAGAACATGGTCGGCGCCGCCGGTGCCGACTTCTTATCGCTGACCGCCGACGTCGCCACCGAGACGGGTTGTCGAATGGTCGTCGACTCCGTCATGCGCCAGTGGGGCAGGATCGACGTGCTGGTGAACAACGTCGGCGTCGTGGGGCCACCTGAATCGGTGGTCGACATCGACATCGCTGAGTGGGACAGCGTTTTTCGCCTCAATGTGACATCGACGATGCTGATGTCGAAGTACTGTATCCCCCCAATGCAGTCCGCCGGAGGCGGATCCATCGTTGTCGTCTCGTCGATTGCCGGTGTGCACACCCACTCACGTCCCGCGTACGCAATGACGAACGGAGCGTTGTTAAGCCTGACTCGGTCGATGGCCAGCCGACATGGGCCGGAGGGCATTCAGGTCAACGCAGTTGCGCCTGGTTCCGTGCGTACACCGATGGTGGTGCAGGCAGAAGCTCTCGCCGAGGAGACTCGTGTGTCGCGCTCGGCGATGCTGCCGCTTCGGGCCGGAGGAACCGCTTGGGATGTCGGTGAAGCAGTGCTCCATCTGGCGAGCCCCCGATCACGATGGGTGACTGGGATTACCCTGACCGTCGATGGCGGCTTGTGCGCCGACCTGCGGACGTCTCACGCGACAACGGTCATGCCGGCATGAAGCCCAATCGCAGTACTTCCGACGCTTTGGCCAGACCGCGGAAAAGCTCTGCGGCCCGGCCTGATCAACGAATGACGTCGCACGCCTCATCCACGGAGCGGTCACCTCCAACTTGAGCGATGTAAAGGATCATCGCGGCAGTTCGGGCAGCTCTATCCCTTGTGGTGTCTCGGCGCATCTTCCTGAGCGCAGTACAACCACATGCCTCCAAGGCGAGGATGACTAAACTTCCGACGCCGCAACAACATCGCATGCCGCTTCCGGAGTGCCGGCGAGAATCGCGGGTCGAGCGCTGTGCTTCTGGATGGCGCATGCGCCCCGTCGCGCACCGTGTGATCCGCAGCGGTGGTGTGCCACCTATCACTTCTTCCGGTTAGGGCTGACAGCAGGTCTGAGCATCTCCAGAGGACGAATGCACGATTCCCAACCCATTCGGATAGGCCTTTGACACTAACCCCCGCGAGCACGTGCTGTCCACCCGCATGGATCTGTGCTAGGCGGGAAGGTGCGCGCTGAGCGCGCCAAAGTCTTTCCAGCACAGCATCAGTCGGACCCGCAACTGCGCGAGGTAGCCGAACGTCATCTGCGCCACCACCCCGCTTGCAACGGCGAGGGTCCTATACATCGGAGCCACCAATCCGGCCGGCACGCCGCTCGTTTCGCGAGATACGTCCCATTGAACGCCAACAAAAAGGAAAACCATGACAACTTCGATCAGTGATGCCGAAGCCCACTGCACGAAAGCATCGGCTGCCGCCACCGCCGCCTTCCCGACAGCCAACCGACCCGGCTGGTCACGACCGTCTAACATCCTGTGCGTGCTTGCCCGCGCGGCCGCTGCCGCGCTGGTAGTCAGCGCGGCAGTATTCTCGCCGCCTCCATCCGCGCACGCCGACGAGACGCAATACCTGGAGTTCTATACCCCGCCCGACCCACTTCCGCCGGGCGACAACGGTGATGTGATTCGCACCGAGCCATCGCGGCTGGTGTTGGAGCCATCCGGCCAGCTGGGAGCGTTCGTGGGGATCGGGACACGGATCATGTACCGCAGCACCGATGCGCAGGGAAAGCCGATCGCGGTAACGGGCACCTACATCGAGCCGGACAATCCGTGGACAGGCAAGGGCCCGCGCCCATTGCTCGCTTACGCCACCATCCCGTACGGGATGGGGGAGCAGTGTGCGCCATCACGGTTGTTCAATCAGGGCATCCACGCCTCCCTGCAGACCGGCTTCGATCTGATGTTCAACGTCGAAGAGGGTTGGATAGCGACGTTATTGGCCCGCGGATTCGCCGTCGTGGTTACCGACGGCGTCGGCATGGGCATCCACAGTCCGATGTCGCCGCAGTTCCTCAACCGGGTGGCCGGGGGCACGGCACTGATCGATGCGGCGCGTGCGGCGATGAAACTGCCCGGCACGTCGCTAGATCCGCACGGTCCCGTAGCTTTTTGGGGTTGGCTGGCCGGTGGGCACGCCGCGCTGTCAGCAGCCGAGCTGGCGGGATCGTACGGGCATGAGCTCAACGTAGTGGGAACTTACGCAGCGGCGGCGTTCACTGACATCGCCGATCTGATAGCGCCAGTGGACGGCAACTTCTTGGCGGGTTCGACGGGGTATGTGTTGAGGGGCCTCATCTCCTCCTACCCGCAAATCGAGCAACCACTCCGTCAGACCATGACCCCGCGGGGTCTGGAAATGCTGGATAACACCGGACGCCAGTGCCTCATCCAGACCGGGATCGACTACATGTTTCGTCATCTCGACGGGTGGTTCAAGAATGACATCTACGAAGCGGTCAAAGCGGACCCGTTCAAAAGCCTTCTCGCAGCCCAGCGCATCGGCAACATCAAACCCACGGGGCCGGCATACTTCGAGCACAATCGGTGGGATTCGTTCGGGCCCTACGAGTCGGCACGCCGGACGGCGGCGGACTGGTGCGCCAAAGGCGCCGACGTCACGTTCTGGACCAACGATGAGCCGCCGTTCTTGAACAAACTCGATATCAACTCGCTGGTGCCCGCGTTTGTCGATGGCGAGAGGAGTATGGCCTGGATCTCCGACCGATTCAACGGCGTGCCCACCGCATCGACCTGTGGTGATTTGTAGTGAGCTCGCGGTGAGACCATTTTGCCCGTCGCGATTACCCGGTGGTGAATCGGCGCGACGAGCCCCTCCGCCGGCGGCGGACACATCGGTGTGGCGCAGTACGGCACCGCGAGACTGATTCCACACGAACGGCTTTGGGACTCGAATCTCTTGATCGTTGACGTAGCGGCCCCGAAGCCTCGATCGTACCAATCGCCTATTCGCCGGTACGCACCTCGATAGCAAACGGAGGCAGGGACCTCGCCCGGTGACTACGCCATAGACGAACGGCTGGAGGCGTCCCAAGACTGTTACGTCTCCGTGGCCCCCGACTCGGGTCGACTGCTGTACAGCCTTGTTCGTGCAGTCAAGCCGACGACGATCGTGGAATACGGTATGTCGTATGGAATCTCGACGCTGCACCTGGCGGCGGCCGTCCGTGACAATGGTACGGGGCACATCATCACCACGGAGATGAGCTCTCAGAAGTTGGTGGCGGCCCGCGCAACATTCGCCGAGGTTGGTGTCGCTGACCTGATCACCATCCTCGAAGGTGACGCCCGGAACACCCTCGAGACAGTGGAAGGCCCAGTGCAGTTCGCGCTCCTCGACGGGTGGCCGGATCTGGCCTGGAGGTGGTGAAGATCCTCGAACCCGTGCTGGCCGCCCGGCGCGCTCATCCTCGGTGACAACCTCAACCTGAACCCGAATCGGGCCTATCTCAACTACATTTACGCCCCCCGAGAACGGCGACGGCAGTACTTCGCTGCCCATCGACAAAGGCCCAGAGCTAGCCTTCCGCGGGTAGGGCGGTGCGGCGGTGATCGATTCGCGCGGTCCGGCTCACGGCGACAGCTGTGTGAGCATCGGGCGACATGTCGGGGGCGCCGATCTCGTCAGGACGCTGGATCGTCCTGGCTGAAACTTGCCTCAAGCTACGCGTGGGAAGGATCCGGCGGACGGGATACAGCGAGCCGCCGAAGACAAGTCGCTGCGACCGACTGGAGCTCGGCGGCCAATGGCCGATGAAGTGGACAGCGTGGAGGGCCGCTGGAACCAGTACCGGCGCCAGGACTGCCATAAGGAAGACAGCGATTGTTAGCACAGACTCAAACATCGGGGCACCTACATGGCTTTGCGGGAAAATGATTCGGATGCGCTGACCTGTATCGGCTTTCGAGGCTCGCGTGGCCGCAGTAGGGGGCTTGCGAGCGGCGGCGCTCGTAACTATGTATGCGCCGATGACCCGGAGCAGTGGAATTTCGGGTGGTCAGTGGTCCCATGGGACTGCCGGTGCGATGACGGCTCGACACCATGGCGATTCGCCTTGTGGCGACCACCGATCGGACCGCTGTCGCCCAAAGGGCTAAGTCCGCGTGGGCGAGTCCAAAACCGGCACCAGGGCCAGCGGCGGAACTCCGATGGCGGGCGCCAAGCGATTTTGCACGGCGACAACGGCTGGCAGCGGGCGCCAGCTGATCGTCATCGAGTCGACCTTCCCGGCATCGTCGAGGTGGATGTAATCCATCCCCTCGATGTTTGTCGAGCCGGCTCTGATGTTGAACACTGCAGCGAAATGTGTGTTGCTGGACAGGAAATCGACAACGGTGAACTCATCGATGATGTCGAGTAAGTACGTCAAGATGCCTGCCGCCTGATCACGACCGACGAACGGCTCAACCACGATTGGGCTCTTGAGCGTCACATTCTCTGCCAGGTGCCGAGCGGCGCCCGTTGCATCGCGGGCATGCATAGCTTCTAGAAATGACTTCAGGTAAGGGGGAATGTCACTGGTAAGCATAGAATTTCACGCCCTTCAAGCCTCCGTATAGTTAACTGCATAGTTAGTATAGTAACGCTGTCGTCGCGAATGCAAGGTTTAACTTGTGTGCGTCGCTGCCGGAAGTTCCGGGATATGCGGCGTGACTTGCAGACTATGGCCGTCGTCGGCGTTGATCGCCCGCGACCGTAACGACCTGGGGATCGGTGTGCGGAGCGTACCGAGCCCTAGTGGCTACCCGTGGTCGCCGTTCTTGTGCCAGGCACGCATGCTCGCTGCACTTGGAGCGTGGGTGAAGTAGGGAATCGTTTACTTCGAGTCGACTCTTGCCAGCTGCTCGGGGTTGGCGGCGAGTCTTTGTCGCTGGGAAGGCCATGCACTGTCATCGATACCGAGCGCGGTGCGCAGCCAGGCCACCGTGGCGTGCTGGACGATCGCGACACGCTCTGGACTCTCGTCGGTGGTGCGGGTGTCGTTGTAACCCTGAATGCCGCCGAGGCCATGTTCTCCGCCTGCCAGCACAAGCAGGTCGCGTGCGCCCGGGCTGAGCCGGTAGCCGTCGGTAAACCAGTCCGGACCGCGCGTGCTGAGGGGGGACTGGTCGTGGTCGCCGGAAACCATGAGGCTCGGGGTCGTCAGATCGGTGAAATCGGGGTTCATAAAAGGGAAGTACTCGGTGGCCAATGGGGTCAGATCGGTGCCCCCAGTTCCGGGCAAGCAGAGCAGCAGCGCGGCCTTCACCCGCGGGTCGGCCATGCTTTGCCCCGGCGCCCGGCCGCCTTCGACGACGCGCGCGCCGGCGAGCATGCTGGCGGTCTGCGCTCCCCATGAATGTCCGGCCGCGACCACGAGCCCGCGGTCGATGCGCCCGGTCAGGCCGGGCACGGCCGCTTCGACCCGGTCGAGTTGGTCGAGGATGTGTGTGAGGTCCTGGACCCGAATCCGCCAGATGTCAGGGGTGCGAGGGTCATCTGGGGCGAGGCCTAGCGAATCGAGGTGGGTTGGCTGGATCACGATGAACCCACTGGAGGCCCAGAATTCGCTCAAAGGGACGTAATCGTCCATCGTCAGCGTCATGCCGTGGGAGAAGACGATGACCGGTAGCCCTCGGCCGCGCGCGGGTGCGGAGACGCGTACCTGCAGGTCGTGGCCACGGCCCGGCGCGGCCAGGGTCACCGGTCGAACTGAGATGACCGGCGTCGTTCGATCGATGTCGTTGTCGGCGGTCGCGAGAGTGGCGCTCATGGAGTCAAACCTCTTCTGAGTCATTCGGTGAGGCGGGGAACGGCGGTCTACGATGGAACCGGAACGCCGCTCCGCTAGCGTATCGGAACAGTGCTCCGCTTTTCAACTTTGATCGAAAGAGGATGAAGTGTGACGCCTCGGGCTCCGGCCGCTCGGGCGCGCCCCGCCAAGCGCGCGGACGCTCGCCGCAACGAACAAGCGCTTTTGGATGCCGCCGCAGCGGTGTTCGTGCGCGCCGGGGTCGATGCTCCTGTGCGTGAGATCGCGGCCGAGGCCGGTGTCGGGGTGGGCACCATCTATCGGCACTTTCCCACCCGCGCCGATCTCGTCGTGGCGGTCTTTCGCCATCAACTCGATGCGCTGTCCTCGCTCGAGGCGATCGTCCCGGCACCCGACGAGAACCCGTATGCAGCGTTGCGGTCGTGGGTTCACCGGTTCGCCGACTTCCTGGTCACCAAGCACGGGTTGGCCCGGGCGTTGCGCTCAGACCAGGCCGGCTTCGACACTTTGCATGCCGAATTCCTTGAACGCCTGTTGCCCGTGTGCGATCGATTGCTGAAAGCTGCTGCGGCCAGCGGTCTTCCGCGCGGTGACGTCCGTCCGCTGGACTTCCTACACGGCGTCGGCAACCTGTGCATCGGTGTCGAAGCCGATCCCGACTACGACGTTCACGGCATGATCGACCTGTTTATCGCGGGCCTGGCGCAACCCCGCGATCACGATTAGGGCGACGGCCGTCGACGTTGCACGGCGGGTGTTGGAAACCCGGAGTTGGGACAACCCGCCAGCGCGCCGCTTCCCCCCGCGCTCCCACTACCGTCGTGACCGTAGGCCGACCGTCTTCCAATAGTTTCAGCCGGGCCTGAGTGACTGCCTGATGGAGTGCGACGTCCCCTCGCGCTCGTGCGTACAATACGAACTAGTTCGTTTGGTATCATGGTCTGGAACCCGCTCGGGCCCGGCCTGGACGCCTCGCAAAGTCGCCAGGCCGACTCGTGGCCGGGTGCGGGCCACTACAAAGCCCAAGAGCGACAAAACAATGTCTGTTTAAGAAAGTTCCGTTTGAGAAGGGAAAGACGATATGGCAAAGGAAAAAGTGTCAGACGGGTCCGTTGCGACGATGCCCCGGGGTGGCCCCGACGCATCGTGGCTGGACCGGCTGATCGAGACGGACGCCCTCGAGTACCTCGACCGTGATGACGTGTCCGACGAGGTCAAGCAAAAGGTCATCGGGATGCTCGATCGGGTGGGCACGCGGACCAAACAGCATGAGGAATTCGCACGGACTGCCCTCGATGTCGTCGCCGACATCCCCAATCCGCGCATCCTCGAGCTCGGTGCGGGCCACGGGAAGCTCTCCGCACAGATCCTGGAACTCCATCCAACCGCCACTGTCACGGTCAGTGATCTGAACCCGGCATCTGTGGCCAACATCGCTGCGGGTGAGCTGGGGCGCCACCCACGCGCCAGGATCCAGGTAATTGACGCCACCGCGATCGAGGCTGCCGACAACAGCTACGACTTGGTGGTGTTCGCGTTGGCTTTTCACCACCTTCCCCCGGCCGTCGCGTGCCGCGCCATCGCGGAGGCCACTCGGGTGGCAAAGCGGTTTCTGGTCATAGACCTCAAACGGCAGCACCCGTTGGCAACGGTGCTGCAACCGGTGTTGATGCTGCCGACGATGATGACGCTCGTGCCATGGTCGTGGATCCAACCGGGGCTCCACGACGGGCTGATCAGCGCCCTGCGGGCCTACAGCCCGTCGGCGCTCCGGGCGCTCGGTCGCGCCGCGGACCCGCAGATGGGCATCGAGATGCTATCCACCGCAAGGCGATTCGGACCGGCATCCCAAAGCGTCGTCTTCTCTCGTCCCCGGGCCAGCGTCCGTGGCTGAGGGCATCGACGCGGCCACGATCATGGAGCCCGGCAGGCGGGTGCTCCGATTGCGCCGCGTTCTTGACGCAGTGAGTGACCGGATGCGGCCGCTGGTCGACTTACAGCAGCCCTTCATCGATGGCCTTGAGAACCTGCCAGTCGATGGGCGATTCCTGTTGGTGGCCAACCACACCCAGTCGGGATCGGAGGTCTTCTTGATCTGCGATACCGTACGACGTTCGATCGGTAGCCGAGTGCGCCCATTGGCAGAACGGGGCATTGGGCGCCTGCGCGGGTTACCCGGCGACCTGGTGGCCGCATTCGGGGCCGTGGTCGGCGCCCCAGAGACAGCGCGCGCACTGATGCGCAACGACCAGACCATCCTGGTGTTCCCGGGTGGTGGCCGCGAGATCCCGAAATTCAAGGGTGAAGAATACACACTGCGCTGGGAGGGACGTGCCGGGTTTGCGCGCCTATCGGTTGAGAACGGCTATCCGATAGTGCCTGCCGGCCTCGTCGGCGGTGACGACGTTTATCGGAGCTTGACGACTCGCGACAGTGCATACGGGAGGTTCAGCGAAGCTCTGGCCCGCACGTTCAGTGGCCGCCCCGACATGGCCATGCCGTTGATGCGGGGCGTAGGTCCCAGCCTGATCCCGCGTCCCCAACGCATGTACTTGCGGTTCGGGCCTCCCATCGACACGAGTAGACCGCTGGGGGTGACCGACGAGGAGTGGGTGGACATCGTCAAGCAGCAAACCCGTCAGGCGCTGGAAGACATCCTGGCCGACCTGCAGCGGCTGCGCACCTCCGATCCCTTTCGAAATCTCAACCCCTTCGCGCGCCATCGCGCTACCGCACCCTAATGAACCGACGGCGTCGCCCAACACCGACGGCAACTCTCGACGGTGGCCGGCCCTGATACGCCCCACGCTGAAGGGAATCGCGCCGGGAACCACCATGGCCGACTCCACACAATAGGCGGAAATCCGTTGTGCTGCTACGGAGGTCGCCGAGCCGTATCGGGGCCGGGAAGCGCCCTGGCGCACGCCTTCTGAATGGGCCGGGCTGCGGTAGAACCGTGTGAAATCCGAAGCTCAATTTGTGAAATCGGGATGACATAGGCCCTGACTTGTGACGTCTGTATGAAGTTTGGCATTGCCTGCAAGCCCACGATCGGGCCCTGCGCTGCGTACCGAAGATCATCGGGCAAACGCCGTAACGACTGACGAACACGGCCTGCCTTGCTTCGCCTACCGGGGGAATGGCGGTTAGTGCCGCTGGGCCTGCATCGACGGGACAAGCTGGATAAACCGCTGCGGCCGAGTGGATTTCGCGCTCTGCGCCACTCGCCCCAATCGTGCGTACACTCCGCCGTCCGCCGTGCGCGGTGCGGAGTTGAGACGTGGCACCGGTCGACAGAGCAGCCTCAGAACCGTCGGCATCGTCGCCGTCTCCTTATCCAAAGCATCCTCCACTGCTGAGCGATTTCGTCAGGTCGGTGTCAGATTCGCGCCCTACTTTTCGCGAATCAAAGAGGCCGATCTCGCCTGTTGGCCTGCGCCATCGAAACACGAGAGAACCAAAAGGAGAACAGATGTCGTACTTGACGACGGCACCGGAGGCGATCGCTGCGGCGGCCGCCCAGCTGGAGGCGCTTGCCAATTCGTTTGCGGCTGAGAGTGCGGGCGCCGCCGGTTCTACCACAGCTCTGGCGCCAGCAGCTGCAGATGAGGTTTCGGCGTTGACGGCAGGGGTCTTCTCGACCTACGGGCTGTTGTATCAGTCAATCAGCGCCGAGGCCAACGCCATTCAGCAACAGCTGATAAGTGTGCTCGGATCCTCCTCGAACTCATACAGTGAGACCGAGGCGGCCAACCAGGTTGGGACCGCGGCATCCAGCGTCAGCAATGCGACGGCGAGCGCAACCAGCAGTACGAGCAGCAGTAGCGGCGGGATTGCAGGGCTCATCGAAGACCTGGCTAACTTCCTGGGCAACAACAGCTCAACGGGACTTTCCAGCAGCTTCGCCAACATCCTCAACATCGGGGGCGGCAACTGGGCGTCGGCCGCTTCCGATCTGCTCGGCATGGCGGGCGGCGGCCTCCTGGACACCTCTGCCGCGGACGCTGCCGGTGACGCAGCCGCCGCCGCAGGCCTCGTGGGTGATACGGCGCCCGCCGCCTCGGGAATGGGCCTGGGGGCGATGCCCGCGGCCGCATTGGGCCAGTCCACCTTGGTCGCGAACAAGCTATCCGTGCCACCGAGTTGGATCAGCGCGGCGGCGCCGGAGACTGGCAGTGTTGCTGCGGTCGAGACCACCGGCTGGACCGCGGCGCAACCGCAGGCCGGCCCCGGAACGCTCGTGCCGGGCATGCCTGGTTTGGGCGCCCGCGCCCGCGCCGGTTTCGGTGCTCCCCGCTACGGGGTGAAACCCATTGTCATGCCGAAGAAAACCGTCATCTAGCACGCAAGCGGCAATGGCGCCCGCGTGCAACAGCGAAGTTGCAATGCAGTCAGTCAAACCGGATCTAATCGAGGGATGGGATAACAATGCCTGATTGGGGAGCTCTACCGCCGGAAATCAATTCCGCGCGTATGTACGCCGGCGCCGGCGCCGGTCCGTTGATGGCAGCCGCCACGACGTTCAGCAATCTCAGCTCGGAGCTGAGTTCTACGGCGTCTTCCTATCAATCCGTGGTTTCACAGCTCACGGGATCGGATTGGCTGGGTTCTTCATCGGCGGCGATGTCCGCAGCGGTTGAGCCCTTCATCTCTTGGCTCAGCACCACCTCCACCGAGCTGCAGGAGGCCGCGTCTCAGGCCACTGCATCGGCTGCCGCTTACGAAGCGGCTTTCGCGGCGACAGTACCCCCGGCGGAGGTTGCCGCCAACCGTGCGCAGCTGGCGACGCTCGTAGCCACGAACGTCCTGGGCGTCAACACCGCGGCGATCGCGGCCACCGAGACGCAATACGGGGAGATGTGGGCACAAGACTCCACCGCGATGTACACGTACGCCGCCGCGTCGATGGCCTCGACACAGCTGGCGGGGCTGACGTCTCCCACCGAGACCACCAATGCTAGCGGCGTCAGCGCGCAGGGATCCGCCGTTTCCGCGGCGGTCGCGAGCAATTCGACGACCTCAACCCTGAACAACACGCTGTCCAACCTGTCGAGCTCGGTGTCGTCGGCAACCACTTCCGCGAGCAGTAGTTCGACCTCAAGTTCGACGACAATCTTGAGCGCCCTCAACGACTTGCTGGGCACGGGCTTTGTGGAGAACGGCGTCAACGGTGCGGTGAACACAGCGGCTTGGTTTGTCATGAATACCATCCCGACAGCGGTATCACTGGGTCACACCCTGGGTGCCGTGCCGGCGGTCCCCTTCGCTCTCACCGACTCGGTTGCCCCCGTTGCCGGTGCGGCTGCCGTAACGCCGGGGACGATGGTTGGGTCGGTGTCTGGCGCGGCGGCATCGGCGACGCTTGGTGAGGCATCCGCGGTCGGCGGTCTGTCCGTCCCGGGTAGCTGGTCTGCTGCCGCTCCAGCTACGACATTGGCTTCTGCCGCCGCGCCGCTTGAAGGGTCGGGATGGACCGTAGGTGCGGAGGAGCCCGTCGCGGCTATGCCCGGGATGCCGGGGATGGCGGCGGCGGGGAAGGGCGCGGGCGCCTACGGTGCTGCGCCGCGGTACGGGTTCAAGCCGGTCGTCATGCCAAAGCAGCTCATCGTTTGATGCCGACAGTCATTCTGGACAACCGAATTTCGCTGACGGTCGGCGTCGGGCAGGGGCCGGTGAAGCGGAAAGGCGTGTCGTGCCCAAGCGAAGGAGATGTGATGGGCGGACCCCGCCCACCTGAACCCGTCGGCATGAGGCGCACAATCGGCCGATGGAGGCTGTAGTCCATCACCTCGCAGAACTGCCTTCGGCACTGGTGTATGTCGTCTTATCCGTTGTTGTCGTGCTGTCTGGTATGCCGATCGTGGCAGTAGTCATCGCGGCAGAGCCGGTGCTCATGGTGGCGACTATGTTGGTCTCCGCCGGTCGAATCTCGCTGTGGATTCTGATCGCTCTTTCCACCGCGGGTGCGACGCTCGGTGACGTCTTGAGCTATCTCGTCGGCCGCTTATGGGGTCCAGATATCTTGAGGTACAGACCGTTACGTAGGCACCGTGCAAGGCTGGTCACGACTCTGGGTGCCGTACGCCGGCGCGGTATGTCTTCGATGGTCATGCAACGATGGTTTCCCCCAGCCCGGGGACTTGTTCCTGCGGTGGTCGGCGCGCTGCAGTTCCCGTTCCGCAATTTCGTTGTCGTCGCGCTGGTTTCGGCAACGCTATGGTCCAGCGTCAACGTGTGGCTGATGTACTGTGCCAGGGACGTGTTGATGACGATCGGTCCGCTGCTCGGCGCCGTCCTGTTGATCGTCGGGTTATTGCGGCGCCTCTTGCGCGTATCGCCGTCGAAGCGGTGAGGTGCGACGACGCGAGTGGCGTGCGGTGGGCTCGGGGTTCGTGCGATCGGCGAACCGATCCGGTCGGAGTTCGAATGCCAACCACCCCAGGGCATTCAGGTGACTGCGTGGCCGTACAGATGCGAGGGCGGCCTAGGTGGCGCGGGGAGCGATCAAACGCGCGGCGGCTTCCACGGCGGCGGCGCGGCGGCGCGCAATGACGCGGGCGCCTTCTGGCACGTTGGCAAGTGGCGAATTAGCCCACGCGAGGGCGATGCCGAAAAGCAGCACCATGAGATCCATGGGTTGCCATGCGGGATCCACGTGGCCACCCGCCTGGGCGGCTGCGATCGTCGCCAGATCATTTTCGAGGACGGGTGGTTCTTCGAGTGTGACGCCTTCCAGTCGCGACCACGTGATCATGCGGTGGAATTCGGGATGGCTGCATGCCACGTCGTAGACATCACCGACGAACTCGGGAATGGCCTCCGGGCGCAGCTGAAACGAGCGAAAGAATTCGGCGGCGTCGGTGACGACGACTTCGCGAAACAGCGTCTCTTTGTCACCGAAATGGGCGTAGAGCCGTTCCTTACTGGCCTGCGCGGTTCGGGCGATCCGGTCGATACGGGCACCCGCGAGCCCGTATGCCGCGAACTCGCTTCTAGCCGCAGCGAGGATCTCCTGGCGCAGCTCGGTGGTATTTCGCACAGTCTCATACTACCAAAACGAACGAGTTCGTCTGGTAGATTCTGTCGGAATGTCGCCGTTCGATCCGGCGGTCAGGTCGATGTCAGATATGCGGCCTAATGTCGCCAGCGCCGACGGCATGGAAGCAGCAGTGGTGCAGACGGAGGACGTCCTTGGAGGAACAGCAGCCAATGGCGGAACTCAGTCGCCATGACGGCAATCACTCGTGGGTGCGCGCGCGTCGGATGGTCACGGGTCGGGTCAGCCCAGATAGCGCGCGGACACCGATGGACCCGGCGCCACTGCGCGGAACAGCCGGACGGGGGGCGATGGTGAAGCGTCCACTCGCGCTATTTGTGCTGGGGGCGCAGCGGTCTGGAACATCGGCGACGGCCCGCACCCTTGCGCTGTGTGGCGGTACGCTCCCGGGCGCGTTGTTGGGCGCCGACCAGTCCAATCCTGCCGGTTATTGGGAGCCACGCGAGGCGATCGATCTCAACGAAGCAATCCTGTACCGCCTCGGCAGTGGATGGGCCGATCCCACACTGCGCCTGCAAGATCAACCGGCGTTCGACCCTGATCAGAGCGCCACCTACACCGCCCAGATCGGGAATTTTCTTGCCGGGCTCCCCGCCGCACCTCTGCTGATCATCAAGGAACCGCGAATAACGATCGTATCCGGCCTCTGGTTCAAAGCGGCTCGCTCGGTCGGACTCGACGTCGCTGTCGTGGTGGCCCTGCGTCACCCGCAGGAGGTCGTCGCGTCACTGGTGAAGCACGGTCGAGTCTCGCCTCACCTGGCGAGCGCCTTGTGGCTCAAATACAACCTGCTGGCCGAGCGGAATACCCGTGGTGTCCCACGCGTATTCGTCGACTACGCGAACCTTCTGAGTGACTGGCGCTGGGAAATCGCGCGTGTTTCCACCGCGCTTGCAATCGATTTCGACATACCGGACCAGCGCGTCATAGACGAATTCCTCACCCACAGTCTGCGGCGCCAGCAGCACTGTGGTCCGGTGACCGACCTCTTCGGCACGGACTGGATGTCGTCCGTATATGAAGAACTGGGCTCGGCAGCGCGCGACGAGCCGGTGGCGGAGACTGCACTGGATCAGGTGTTCGAGGCATACCGGGCCAGCGCGCAGGACTTCCGCGCGCTGTTCCAGGACTTCGACGGTCGCTTCGGCAGAGCGCTCATCCGCACTGTTTCTCGGCCGGCAATTTCACGAAGGACACGCGCACTTCTGACATGGAAGACGCGCGTCGGGGAGTCCTACCGGCTGGGCTACCGGTCTGCGCAACGAGCCTTTCGGGTTGAGCTCGGAACTTCGAAAAATGCGGTCTGAATCGCTCGAGTGTCGTTGCACGGCGGCTCGCGCCGGTCGGGCGAGGGGCTACGGCCGAATGAGGTTCCTCCGATGAAGTTTGCGTTGGCGACCCTGGGAAGTCGGGGCGATGTCGAGCCCTTTACCGCTGTTGGCCGCGAACTGGTGCGGCGGGGCCATGAGGTCCACATCGCCGTTCCGCCCAATCTGGTTGCCTTCGTGAGGTCGGCCGGCCTCGCGGCCGTCGAATACGGCCCGAGCAGCCGAGAGCTGCAAACCGCAGACCACGTCCGCAACTTCTTGAGCGGCGCACCGCATCCGTTGAACGTGGTATGCGAAGTGATCTACCGGATCAACCGGTTCTGGCCCCACCTGAGTGAGACGCTGACGTCGCTGACCGACGGAGCGGACCTGCTCCTGACGGACGCGAGCGCGCAGGGACTGGCCGCCAACGTTGCGGAGCGTCATGAGGTTCCACGGGCGACCCTCAACTTCTTCCCTAGCCCTGTGGGCGAGCCCGGCGGCGTGGTGGGGCAAGCGATCCGGGAGGCGGAGGATGCTCAGCGTCGTGTGCTGGGTCTACCGCACGCGGTTGGGTCTGCTGCACATGGAGCGCTGGAAATCCAGGCCTATGACCAGATGTGTTTTCCGGGATTGGCAGACGAATGGGCGAGGTGCGGCGTCACCCGGCCTTTCATCGGGGCGCTGACGCTGGGCTTGCCGACGGCTGCGGATGGCGACGTCTTGGCGTGGATTGCCGAGGACAGCCCGCCCATCTACTTCGGTTTCGGCAGTAACGTACGGATCGGGTTTGCCGCTCAAACGGTCGCCCTGATCAGCGCCGCCTGCGCTCAAGTTGGCCTCCGGGCACTGGTGTGTTCCGGGACAAATGATTTCACCAGCGTCCCCCAGTTCGACAACGTGAAGGTTGTCCCCGCGGTCAACCACTCGGTGGTGTTCCCGGCGTGCCGCGCGCTAGTCCACCATGGTGGTGCCGGCACCACAGCCGCAGGCCTGCGCGCCGGAATTCCCGCACTGATCCTGTGGCTTTGGGTCGACCAGCCGATTTGGGGGGAGGTGGTGGAGCGACTCAAAGTGGGCACAGCGCGCCGATTCTCGGACATCAGCCAGCAATTGCTGGTGACGGATCTGCGGCGCGTCTTGAGTCCCCACTACGCTACGGCAGCTCGTGAGGTGGCCGGTCAGATGATCCAACCCGCCGAGAGCGTAGCGAATGCTGCCGATCTTCTGGAAGACGCCGCGGGCCTGGGACGCTACGGCTAGACAGACGTACTAGTTCGTTCGTATGATGAGCCAATCGGCTTTCGGGTTCGCCGGCGCCAGCGCTGGGGCCGGAACCCGCTAGGCGCTTGGGATATCCCGGAACGGAGGACGCCGTGCCCACCATCACCGAACCCCGAGTTGGAACGAAACACATAAGTCGTCCGCGAAGGTCGCGTGGTGGATGGGGACCATTGCCGCCGTTTGTCGTCCAACAACTACTCAGGTGATCGGCTCGAAACTCGAGCGCCCGCGGCACGTGCGGCCCTTGGGTCGGCGGGGAACCGTCACCGCGGGTGGGGCGCGGATCTTGGTGGTGGAGGACACCAAAGCGATCCGTGACATGCTCGGCGAAGCCCTGACCGGGGTCGGGTATCTGACCGCCGTGCGTACGGATGGGACGCGGTTGGAAGAGGTGCTGGAGGGCTTCCGGCCCGATTTGGTGATCTTGGACGTCATGCTGCCCGGACGTAATGGGTTCGAGTTGATCGATGTGGTGCGCGATTGGGGTGAAGCCGGAATCGTGGTGTTGACCGCTCGCGACGGGTTGCCCGACCGGGTGCGTGGCTTGGACGGCGGTGCTGACGACTATGTGGTGAAGCCTTTCGAACTGGCCGAGCTGATCTCTCGGGTCGGGGCTGTGCTTCGCCGTCGCGGGCGGTTGCCGGCGGTGGTCCAATACGGTGACCTGACGTTGGACCTCGAGGCCGGGGTGGTCGCCCGGGCCGGATCGCCGTTGGACCTGACTGGCACCGAACTTCGCCTCCTTGCGTTCTTGGTCGAGCAGCGCGGCCGCATCGTCAGTTCAGCGCAGATCCTGCGCGTCGTGTGGGGTTACAGCTCCTACAACGTCAACGTGGTCCACGTTCACATCAAGAGGCTGCGCCGCAAACTGGAAGCACACGGGCCCCGGATTCTCCACACGGTGCGTGGCATCGGTTACCGGCTGCAGCCGATCCGGTCGTGAGCCGTCGTCGCACGGCGGCTGTGCCGGCTACCGCCACCCCTTCGTTGCATCGACGGGTGGTCCTCATGGTCCTCGGGATGCTGACCGTCCTTCTGGTGGTGCTGGGCATCACGATTGATGCGCTGTTACGCGCGCAGACGTATCGCGATGTCCACAGTCGGCTGATGGTCACCGCCGGACGCGCCGACGCGTTGGCCGCCGCGAAGACCCCCTCTGATCAGCTTGCGGCGCTGTTGGGCGGCGCCGGAATCCGTGCGCTGCTCGTTGCGGCGGACGGGACCACCCACGGTGACCAAGCCATCCGCCCCGAGACGGTAACCGGACCTACGGTCCCGCCGCCCCTGCCGTCGCCTCCGCCTGGTTGGCCGTCACCTCCGCCGATACCGCCGGGGTGGCCCCCACCGCCACCGCCGGGATCGGCGGAGGGCACCGCCACCGTGGTGGTGCACCCGCTGATGTCGGGCGGGCGCGTGATTCTGGTCGCCGACACCACCCCAACCACAACGTTGATCCGGCGGTTGCGCGAAGTCATGGTCGCGTGCGGTGTGGTCACCCTGGCCGTCGCGGCGTTGCTGCTGACCGTCGCTACCCGCACTGCATTGCACCCGCTGGATCGGCTTACCGCCCTGGCGCGATCGATCGCCGTCGGCGACCGCGGCCAGCGGTTACGGCCTGATCGTTCTGGGACCGAACTGGGGCGCGCGGCGGCGGCGTTCGATGACATGCTCGACGCCTTGGAAGCCTCCGAACAACGCATTCGCCAATTTCTTGCCGATGCCGCGCACGAACTTCGCACACCGATCACCGGTATCAGTGCCGCTGCAGAACAAATCCTCTGTGCGCCAACTGAACAGAATGGCGAGGCAAGTGTATATTCCCAGCACCGGCGCGCCGCGCTGCTGCTGGATGAATCACGCCGAGCCGCTCGACTGGTCTCCGATATGCTCGATCTCAGTCGCATCGATTCCGGTGTGGCGCTGGATCTTTCAGATGCTGACCTGGTAGAGATCGCCCAAGGCCAATGTGAACGAGCGACTTTGCTTTCACCGGGAATCACCGTCACCCGCGTTGGCGAGCCGGCGGTGCTCATCCGCGCCGACCGAGCGCGTATCGAGCAGGTCGTGTCCAATCTTGTCGACAACGCCCGTCGGCACACCCCAGACGGTGGCCACATTGTGATCGACGTGCGCCGCAGCCCACGCAGCGATCCACGGGGCGGCTCCGCAGCCCACGCGGAGCTCACCGTCACCGATTCAGGCCCGGGCATCCCAGACACCGAACGCGAGCGGATTTTCGACCGGCTAGTCCGCCTCGATACCGCCCGAGACCAGGACCAGGGGGGCGCGGGACTCGGCTTGCCCATCGCTCGCGCACTGGCGCGCGCCCACGATGGGGAGCTCACGTGCGTTCCCCACCACCCCGGGGCGCGCTTCAAACTCACACTGCCGCTGCACCCTGATGCGACATGAGCGAGCCCGATGCTCTTCAGCGCGGGCGGAGATGCCGTACCACCGCCGGCGCCAGAAACGCGCCCTCGGCCGGTCACCCGCCGAAGGGTGGGCGGGCCATGACAGTGGGGCGGAAGCCGTAGCGGGGACCGCGACCGGCTGCCTCGGCGCCCGTACCGGCAAGGGGCAGGCCACCGAGCAGGTTGCCGGGAGCAGCCTCGGGCGCCGCGCTGATGCTGCTGACGGGTACGGCGTGGGTGATCGCCGGCGCCGTCCCGGCCCCAGCCCATACGGGCGGCACCGAAAGTGGGCCGACCGCAGCGGCGTTGCCGAAACTCGCCGCGACGTGCGCACCGCCACCCAGGAGGCCGCCCAGCCCACCGAGCCCTGGCAGTGCCTTGGCCGCGGCAGCGGCCGTTCCGCCGATCACCCCCAGGGTCTTGGCCATTTGCACCCCGAAGTTGCCCATACCGACACTGAAATACGGCAAACCCTCGGTGTTGTAAAGGAAGCTGGCGTAGGGGCTATAGCCGTTGAGGAACGTCCCGAGGTTGGTGGGCAGGGTGCTCTGCCCGGTCAGCAGGTACCAGATCTCACTGGCCAAACTCGACGAGGAGCTGCTTGAGGAGCTGCTTGAGGAGCTGGTTGAGGACGTGGTCGACGAGGAGCTGCTTGACGACGTGGTCGAGGAGCTGCTCGATGATGTTCCTGATGAGGTGGCCGAAGACGCCGGGGAGGCAAGACTTTGCAGCGTGCTGGGCACCTGCGACAGCGTCGACTGCGTTGAGCTGCTCGTCGAGCTGGCCGTCCCCGAAGTGACCGCTGCACTCTGGGTGGCCTGGCCGCTGGAGCTCGTCGTCTGGGGCGCATCGGTGAATGCGGTCACTTTGGTCGCAGACGCCGATTGTGCTGCGTAGGAATACATCGCGCTCGCGTCCTGCGCCCACATCTCGCTGTATTCGGCTTCATTGGCCGCAATAGCGGCCGTGTTTTGACCCACCACGTTGGTCGACACCAACTGTGCCAGCAGGGCGCGATTTGCGGCAATCGAGGTTGGTGGCACCGTCGAGGCAAAGGCCGCCTCGTATGCCGCCGCAGCCGCACTGGCCTGGCTGGCAGCCTGCTCCGCCTGGGTGGCGGTCGTGCTCATCCATTCGACGTACGGGCCGGCCGCATCGGCCATTGCCGATGACGCGGAACCCAGCCAGTCCTCGCTGGACAACTGGGTCACTACGTTCTGATAGCTCAGAGCAGCCGCATTCAACTCGGCGGCAAGCGCATTCCACGCGGAGGCGGCCGTGGTCAGCGATGTCGAGCCTGGGCCGGAATACATTCGCGCTGAATTGATCTCCGGCGAGAGCGAACCATAGTCCACCATCGTGATCCCCCTTATTCCGCAACGGACGCGTCGATGCCGCCGTTCCGCAAGCGGGAAGCGGCATTGGTGTTGAAGATTCGTGCCAGCATGTCCAGGACAACCGCTGTTTGGGCCGCCGCAGTGTGATACGTATTCACGTGGTTGTTGAAATGCATTGCGACCAAGGCTGATACCACGTCGCCGCCAGCCGGGTCGACCCGCTGAGCCGGGTCGACCGCGAGGGCGTTGTGCACGGCCGGCGTCGCCCCATCCTGCTGCAGGCTGCCGGATGCTGCCGCCGATGCCACTGGCCGGCTCGCCGTGAACGGCATGGCTTTCCTCCTTGATGGTCTCGAACTGGACGGACGCCGTGACGATAAAAAGGGAATCTGACATCAACCTGAATTAGTCAGCCGGGCAGCAATTTTTAACCGGCCGTTTCTTGAGCCGACGCCGGCCGGCTAAACATCAGGCTGAGAGCCGCACCTGCCCGGAGGGCCCCTCAGACCTTCAAATCCCACTTGGGGGCGGGAACTGGGCGGGCAGGATAGGCGGTGTCGTAGTGCGATTGACGAAACAGGCGCGGTACGTATCCAAGGTGGTCAACGGTTCGCTCCGCGAGCCATCATCATGCGTGACCTTTCGATCAGGCTGATTGCGACAGGAATGCTCGCGCGGACGGCGCCGTTGCTTGTCGGTATGGCTACCGGAATCATCCTGATGGCGCGACCCGATGCCGCCAACCTTGTCGACGACGTGATCGCGCAAGCCCGAGACGCTCACGAGCACGGCGTGGCCCAGGTGTGGCTTCCCCAACAGCAGAACTATGACGCGATCGCGCTGGCGGCCCTCGTCGGCGCCGCGGTGCCCGGACTCGGCGTCGGGACGTCCGTGGTGCCGATCAATCCGCGCCACCCGCTGATCGTCGCGTCGCTGGCGCAGACGGCACAGGCCGCCGCGCACGGCAACTTCAGCCTCGGCCTCGGTCTGGGCGCCCGCCAGATCGAGCGCCAGGCTTTCGGCACCGACTGGTCCAACGGGATCACCCGGTTACGGGAACATCTGACGATCCTCGGGTCCGTGTTCAACACCGGCGGCGTCGACTTCCACGGCAGCGAACTCAGTGCGAGCCCCACCTGGCCGGTACAGGTCGCGGGCGGGACGCCCGTCCCGGTGTATGTGGCGGCGATGGGCCCAAAGGCGCTGCGGGTCACCGGCGAACTGGCGGACGGGACGTTGCCCTACCTGGCCGGGCCCCGGACCATCGGCGAATTCATCGTGCCGGAGATCACCAAGGCGGCGGCCGATGCGGGTCGTCCTGCGCCGCGCATCATCGCCGCGGTTCCGGTGCTGTTGTCCGAAGATGTCGAAGGCGCCCAGGCCATCGCCGCGCAACATCTGAGTTTCTACGAGAGCATCCCCTCTTATCGCAACGTGATCGCCAGGGAAGAAGTCGCCAGCGTCACCGAGCTCGCCGCCATCGGACCCGAGGAAAGTGTCGTGCGTCAGCTACGCCGTTATCGCGATGCGGGTGCCACCGACGTGGTGATCAGCCCGATCGACCGCTCAGCGTCTGTGGACCGCGCAGCATTATGGAGACTTACCGCCGCGCTGTGAACCGCCACCCACGCGGGCACGGGCGTGCGAGAGTTACCGGATGACAAGCGTCGCCGTGATCGGCGCCGGACCGGGCGGGCTGGTGGCGGCCCGCTGGCTGTTGTCGCAAGGATTCGAGCCCACGCTCTTCGAGCAGGGTCCGGCGCTGGGCGGCCAGTGGGCGGCGTCGGCCGGGTCGAGTGGCGTATGGCCGGGCATGTACACCAACAGCAGTCGCACGATGACTGCCTTCAGCGACCTCGAGCACGACACCGACCTTGTCTACCTACCGAACCACGAGATTCTCGACTACCTGCGTCGCTACGCCGCCAAATTCGGGTTGATGCCACGTCTCCGGCTCCGCAACCGGGTGGAGCTGGTCAGCCGGGACGACGGGCCCGGGTGGCTCGTGAGTCATTCCGATGGGACCGACCGCTTCGAGCGCGTGGTGGTGGCCAGCGGCAGGTTCACTGCGCCGGCGGTGCCCGCTGTCGCCGGACTGGAAACGTTCTCCGGATGCGCGGGTGCCAGGCCCACATTCGGCTACCGAGATGCCGCAGCGTATCGCGGCAAACGCGTTCTGGTCGCCGGTTGCGCAATCAGTGCGCTCGAAATCGCTTCGGAACTCGCGCAACTCGGGGCGGCGCGCGTCGTCGTGACGCAGCGGCGACAACGATACGTCGTCCCGAAGTTCATTGGCGGCGTCCCCACCGACCACTTGCTCTACACGCGCTACGGCGCGTTAGCCGAAGAAACCCTGCCAGCAGAAGACATCGATCGCCAGTTGAAAGAGATCGTGGTCGGCGCGGCGGGAAGCCCCGAGCAATATGGCGCCCCAGCGCCCGACCCGTCGCTCTTCGCGGCCGGGGTGACGTTGAGCCAGCATTATCTTCCGTTGGTCGCCGAAGGCCGGATATCGGTGCGGCCGTGGATGAAAGCGGTGTCGGGCGCGACGGTCACCTTCGCCGACGACCGAGCGGAGGAGTTCGACGGGATGCTGTTCGGTACCGGTTTCGATGTGCGTCTACCGTTCCTGAGCGACGAAATCCAGCAGATTCTGGACCTTGACGCGATGCACCTGGACGCCGATCGGTTTACCTTTCATCCGGACCTCCCGGGGCTTGCGCTCATGGGCATGTGGGACCAGGCGGGCGGATACTTTGTGCCGCTGGAACTTCAGGCCAGGTGGATCGCCTACACGTGGGGCGGCGTCATACCCGATGTACCTGAAGCGGACCAGCGAACGGCAATCGATGCCTACCGCGCTCGTCGGGGGTTGTCCCAGAAAACGCGATTGAACCTCGCCGCCATCACGTTCGCCCGAGCCGCTGGCGTGGAACCGCGCCTGGAAAACTGGCCGCAGCTGCGCCGCGCCCTGCTGTTCGGCCCGCTGGCGCCGAGCTGCTTTCGGCTGGAGGGGCCCGATGCGCTGCCCGACGCGCCGGATCGGTTCGCGCGCGAGGCCGCGCGATTCGGCGCCATCACGTCAAACGACATGACGGAACGCGAAAAACGCGACTGGGCGGCACTATCTGGTGGCAGCCGTTAGTCCGCGGCGGCGAGCACCTCACGCACCGCCTCGTCCACGGTGCCCAGCAACCCGGGGTCGATGCCGGCACGGCCGCGAACCAGGATGGATGCGAGGTTGGTGGGCGGTAGGCCCTCGGCCGGGCACACGCCGTCGGGCAGCGTGCCGATCATCGGCAGCAACGCCACCCCGAGCCCCGACCGTACCGCCGCATACAGCCCGGACAGGTCGCCGCATTCGGCGGCGATCTCATAGTCGATGCCGTGGTTTTCGAGGATGGCGAACGCGGGTTCCCGCAACGTGCACGGCTCGGAGAAGATCACCAGAGGGAGTGGTTCGCGCGCCGGGAGCGCCAACGAGCGCGCCGAAATCCATTGCAGGCGAACCAACCCGGACGCGTTGGCACGGTCCAGGCCGGCGCCGTCGAGCATGATCGCCAAGTCAACGAGCCCGCGTTCGATCGAGTCGGCCAGCGACACGTTGCGGTCCAGCCGGAAGCGCACGCGCCGGTCGGGAAGCCGCTCACGCAGCAGGCTGGTGAGCCCCGCCAGCATCACGTCCGCGCCGTGCTCGGTGGCCCCGATCGTCAGGAGCCTGGGCTCGGTGGCGCCGAGGTCGTCGAGCGCCGTGTCATGTGCGGCCAAGATCGTGCGGGCATGCCGCAGCACCCTCAGCCCGATCTCGGTGAACACAATGCCGCGGCCGGACCGCTGGATCAGCGGCTCGCCGACGACCGCCTCGACCCGGCGCAGGTGTTGGCTGACCGCGGACTGGCTCAGGTGCAGCGCGGCGGCGGCGCGGTGAAATCCACCACAGTCGGCCACCGCGACGAGGCTGCGCAACGGCGCGATGTCCAGCACCTGGGGCATAGCAGCGACCATATTCCGATCAGTACCGCTAATCAATAGTCCAGTTACTTGAGTCGAATCTCGGCCGCTGCCCCACTGGACTGATAAGCAACCGCGATCAGTCCCGATCAGCAATAATCGTTGGACTGCGCGGGTGGGCCTAGGCCAGCATGGGTCGTATGGACCTGCCGCGCATGCCGCTGACCACCGCGTCGGCGGTGACGTTCTTCTACGCCCTCGGTTATCCCATCGGGGTGCTGGCGGTGACGGCCATGACGCCCATGGCCGCGCTGGTGTTCCGCTTCGGTTTGGCCGCAATGGTTTTGGCGATATGGGCCGTGCTGGCCAAGGCGCCCTGGCCGCGGGGCGCGCAGTTCGGTCATGTCGTGGTGGTCGGCCTGCTGATCCAGGCCGTGCAGTTCTGCTGCCTCTACGAGGCCGTTCAGCGCGGATCGCCCGCGGTGCTGTGCGCGGTGGTGGTCGCGATGAACCCCGTCGCCACGGCCATCCTGGCCTCGCTGTTCCTGCGCGAGCCGCTCGGCCCCCAGCGACTGCTCGCGCTCGCCCTCGGTGTCCTCGCGGTGCTCGCCGCGTGCGCCAAACGGTTGGCGACCACCCACGGCGTGGACCCGGTCATCGTGCTGCTTGGCGTTGCCCTGCTCGGGCTTTCAGCAGGCGGCGTCTACCAGCAACGGTTCTGCACCGGCGTCGACTTTCGCACGATGAGCGCGCTGCAGAACGCGGTCGCGCTCGTTCCCGCCGCGGCGCTGGCGCTCCTCACGCCGTTCACCGTGCACGACGTCCGGCAGGCCGCGATCGCGATCGCCGGCATGGTGCTGTTGAACGCGACGCTCGCGGTGAGCCTCTACGTCCGGGCCATCAACACCCACGGCGCGGCTGCGGTCGCGATGCTGTTCGCCGTCATCCCCGCGGTCGCCGCGGTACTGGCGTGGCTCATCCTGGGCCAGCGTCCCGACCTCGGTGTCGGGGTCGGCCTCGTCCTGGGCGGATTCGCTTGCTGGCTCAACAGCGGGGCTTCCCGCTCACGCCGGGCGGCGGGGGTGACTATTGAACCCGATCGGGCGGTGCGGGTGCCGTCGATCGTGCCCAGTCAACTCCCGCGTCGTGCGGGTCGCCGTCGAGTCGCGCACGATAGCTGACCGGCCGAGCGCCGATCCGCCAACTTGCCAGGCGTTGCGCAACCTAGCGCGTGCTTTCATCGGCCGTGTCATGGCGGGACTGCTGCAACCCGGGCGCGTCGGGGTCATCGTTCTGATGCTCGAGTTGTTCCTGCAGCTTGCGCTGTTCTTCGGTCGCCTGTCGGGCGTCGTCGGGCGCGGGCGGCGGGTCGAGATTGACTTGCTGGTCCACGTGAGCTCCTCTGACCGGTGATGTCGCTCCAGTCAGGGTCTCCCGAATCCCGCGCTCCGAAACCTCGCCGCTAGCCGAGATGCGCGGACAGCAGCCAGGCCCGCATCGACTTGCGGCCGTTGCCC